>JANLSA010000417.1:0-19380 GCA_031362085.1 Bacteroidota bacterium
GGACCTCTCGGAATTACAAACACAAACAGTGTGGGTGTTGTGCATGATGCTATAGGAGAATGGAGTATTAAACATTTTTCAACAGGTGAATTGGTAGATTTTTCATTTGGGCTTCCGGTTGTTGCTGAAACCTGGGATGGGCTACTGAATGATATTCAGGGTTTGCATATAAAAAAAGAAGATGTTTTTGATGCATTAGATAGTGCTAAAGGAAGTAAGGTTGCGGAAGGTAATGTGGGTGGCAGTACGGGTATGGCATTGTATGGTTTCAAAGGTGGCAATGGAACTTCATCAAGGATAATAAAAATTGATACCGCCACATATACAGTTGGTGTTTTTATGCAGGCAAATTTTGGCGGCAAAGGGGATTTGCTTATTGCAGGTGTTCCTGTCGGTAAAGAAATTAAAGGGTACGAGCCCGTTTTAAATTTTACGAAAAGAAAAGATGGTTCAGCAATTATTATAATCGCTACCGATGCGCCATTATTACCCTCCCAATTAAAATTAGTTGCCAGGAGAGCAGCATTAGGCATTGCCCGTACCGGTAGTTTTGCCCATAATAGTTCAGGAGATATTTTTTTAGCATTTAGTACGCAATCACCGCCCTATAATGCAACAGGGTCACATCAGACATGGAATGTATTAACCAAAGATGTGCTGGATAAAATATTTAAGTCAACGGTAGAAGCTACTGAAGAAGCTACAATAAATGCACTTGTAGCTGCCGAAACAATGACCGGTAAAAATGGTAATACATTTTATTCAATACCATATGACCAGGTAAAGACTATATTGAAAAAATATAACCGGCTAGTTGAAAAATGAACTGCTCTACACTTTCGAACCGGGCAAATATTAGAAAAGATTTAATTGAGGAAATCCCGTCCCGGAGGGACGGAATATTGAAACGACAATAAATCATTCGGGTAATTTAAAAATATATTTTTCATCATAGGCAATTTCAAATTCTTGTAACAACTCTTTATACTCATCCATAAATGTCTTTTGCCGATGATGTGCTTCCTGGTTTTTGATATAATCAATTATTATTGACAACTCTCTCTTTGAATATGAAAATGCCCCGTATCCTTCCTGCCATTGAAACCTGCCTTTTGTCAGTCTTCGTTCATTAATCCATGTTGATGAACTTCCTTTTATATCCTGCATTAAATCCGATAATGATTGTGTCGGTCGCATCCCAATCAGCATGTGAACATGGTCAGGCATACCATTTACAATTATCAATTTGTGTTTATGTTGTTAGACTATACCCGTCATATATTTATACAATTCATCTTTCCATGTTTCATGAATTAATGAAGCCCGGTATTGAACAGCAAAAACAAGATGGAGGTGAATTTGGGTGTAGGTGTTTGCCATAATTTGGTATTTTATAAATTTTTGTGTTTAATATCTCGTCCCTACGGGACGATGGAAAATTTATCGTGATATTTTGCTTCCAATATTATGTCCCTACGGGACAATAAGAACCTGCACCTAAAAGACAATTTACAAAAGTTATTGATGAAGTTAAGCAGTTGTAAAATGAAAAAGTGCCGTAAGCACTTGATATTGGTAGAAAAGGATTGATATGTAGTGAGCCGTCCCATCGGGACGGGATATTATCCGAAAATAAATATTTGGATTTATGTTTGATGCAGATGCGCCGCATCATTCACGGGGTTGTGTAGCGCAGGCATGGGGTGTGGCGGAAGTGCTACGGGTGATGAAGGAATATGAATTGTATGCTGCTCCGATTAAAAAAATAAATAAGAAAATGAACGCCGTTGGAGGTTAAGATTTGCGGTTTCTGTTAACAGAAAAATCAAACACATCCCACCGGTTATAATGCCCGCTTACATCCAGCGTCATTTTTTCTTTAATGGCTATATCAAAATTTTCAATCGTACAATACAGTATTTCTTCAATATCAAACTGCGGGGGCAACAAATAATTTCCTTTCGGGTCTATGACACAACTACCACCATTCAAAATATATTTATCAGGATTGTTTTTAAAATGTTCCAGTAATGTTAACTGCACTGGGATATCCTTTACCTGCATCATTTGCCCGGCAGCAATTACAAAACATCTTCCTTCAAATGCATAATGCCGGCTGGCTACCTGGAGCATTTCATGTACATTGGGCCAGAGTGCAACATGAATCATTTCATTTTCATTATGCAATGCCTGCCTGCTCAGTGGCATCCAGTGTTCCCAGCAAATCAACCCGCCTAATTTTCCCCATACAGTATCTACTGTTTTCAAACCGGCTGCATCTCCCAATCCATATAATAATTTTTCATTGAAGGTCGGCATCAGTTTGCGGTGATGATTTTCAATTTCTCCTTTTTCATTTATAATGATAAAGGAATTATAAATTGTACCGCTGCCAATACCATTAACAACCCGTTCATTGAATCCAAGAACTACAACGACACCTGATTCTTTTGCAGCATCACAAATCAATTTTATTTCTTCTCCTTCCACAGCAGGACTGTTGGCATGCATCAACGCAAATACTTCTTTCACTGCTTCATTATTCCAGTTGGCAATTTCCGGGCAATGGTCAATCCATGAAGGATAACCACTAAGCCATGTTTCGCCAAATACAATTAGTTGGGCTCCCTGTTTTGCAGCTTCTTTTATAAATGTCAATGCTTTTTCTGTACTTGCCTGCAGGTTTAAATGCACAGGCTTGTGTTGGATGATGGCAATCTTTAATGATTTCATTAATTAAAAATACAGGAATCTTAATTATGCAAACACAATCCAATATACCCACATGACAAAACTGAGTGCAAGGGCAACCCATGGATTGATGAATGCCACTCCAAAGATGATGGCATTGCATATAAGACCGATATTTTCGTTGCGGGTAGTTTGTTTAATTTGTGCGGCCGTTACATCATTCATTAAAATTCCTGCTTTATTTGTGGCTGCATACCAGAGCAAGCGGAAAGCAATACTGATTAAAACAAAATATGCGGTATAAAAAATAGTTGCTGTTTTAAATCCACCGGTTAATAAAAATTCACCCAGTGTTTTTGTAGGAAAAGGAACTAAGGCAACCAACATCAGCAAAAACCCATTAGTAATCATGATGGAGTTATCGGACTTGTGTAGCATCTTGAATAAACCATGATGCCCAATCCAAGCCAGCAATACATTTATAAAACTTATTACATAAGCCAGGCAGATGGGCCATTTAGCCAGTAAAGCTTTTTGGAGTCCGGCATTCGTTATATCGCTATGAAGTTCTACACCAATTTCTATAGACAATAAAGTAACCGCAATACAAAACACACCATCGCTGAACGTTTCTATCCGCAGCGTTTCTTTTTGTAATTGTATTTCAGAAGAATTGTTAGTGAACATAAAATGAAAATGTTTTACTCTTTATCTTTTATTTCCACCCAGTTTTTATTGGCTTTGTCAATTCTTTCATCCCTGTTTTTGCTCCAGTATTCCTTAACTTTTATATTGTAGTTTAAATATAATTTACCATTCACTATTGTCCATGCATCGGGTGATGTAGGTGCTTTATGACCATCTGATAAACCATAAGCACAATAACCGCCATACTGTGGTGCATATTTTTCAGGGTTCATTTTAAATGAGTCAAGATTTTGCTGCGATGCGAAATACCAGTTTGTATTATTCCAGTTATACACGAATTCATCTTTTCCCAATACGGGTTTTGCTTCAGTAAAATAAGCTACAGGGTCATAACCCTGGATGGCTTTACCTGCTTGTTCAAACACAGGAGATTTTTGAGCATATACTGAAAGTACAGAGCACAAAATACCGGTTGCGAGTAAGGATAGTTTTTTCATTCTAATATTTTGGACAAAGTTGCTTGAAAGTTGTTCTTTCTATTGTCTGTCAGATGACAACTTTTTTATTCGTTTTGAAGATTTGATTTAAAACCTGTTTTCCGTCAAACAACCGACAGCATTTCATTTTATCAGAATGTTTCTTTGTATCCTGTTAAAAATATTTTATCATGACCAATCATTACGATATCATCATCATCGGTACCGGAAGCGGCGGTAGTACTATGGCTTATAAACTTGCGCCTACAGGAAAAAGAATTTTAATACTTGAACGAGGCGGGTTTATTCCAAAAGAAAAAGAAAACTGGGACCCGCATGAAGTAGTAACCGTTGGCCGCTATCGTCCCAAGGAAGACTGGTATGATAAAGATGACAAACCTTTCAAACCTTTTATACATTATAATGTAGGCGGTAACAGTAAAATGTATGGTGCTGCTTTGTTTCGTTTTCGTGAAACGGATTTTGAAGAAGTAAAACATTATGGCGGTGTATCTCCGGAGTGGCCTTTGAAATATGATGTGTATGAAAATTATTATGAGCAGGCAGAAAAATTATACAGTGTACACGGCAAACGTGGTATTGACCCCAGTGAACCGCATGCAAATGCTGAGTATCCTTTGCCTCCGCTCGCCTACGAGCCTTTGATAAAAGATTTGGAAGCAAAGATGAAGCAGATAGGTCTGCGACCGTTTCCATTGCCGATGGGTGTGAAACTTCCACAGGATTATACTGAAACAGAAGCACCGGTTGTTTTGGAAAATTTTGATGGTTTTCCTGATTTGACGGATAGCAAAGCAGATGGACAAGTGATGTGCCTGAGACCGGCCTTGAAAAATAAGAACGTAACATTGATGACACATGCTTATGCAGAAAAATTAATTACGGATGCAAGCGGTGAGAAAATAAAAGAAGTTATTGTTATTATCAATGGTGAGAAAATAAAATTCAGTGCTGATACTTTTATTGTGGCATGTGGTGCAGTGAACAGTGCCGCTTTGTTTTTACGCAGTGCAAATAAAATGCATCCAAATGGTTTGGCAAATTCATCTGACCAGGTAGGCAGAAATTTAATGCTGCATCACAATGGCTGTTTGGTTGCTTTTACTAAAAAGAAAAACGATTGTGTTTTTCAAAAGAGCCTGGGTATTGCAGATTTTTATCATAGCGCAAATGACAGCGAGTATCCATTGGGAGAAATTCAACTGATGGGGCGTAATGACCCGGATACAATTAACTGGATGGGTGAAACATTATTTCCAGTAAAATCTTATGCCGAGTTAAAAGAAATGAGTATTGATTTTTGGCTGACGGCTGAAGATTTGCCTTCTCATGATAACCGTGTTACACTTCGTAATGATGGTACTATAAAAGTTGATTATACAAGAACAAATTATACCGCTTTTGAAAAATTAAAGAGCAAACTGAAAAAGATTTTTTCAAAACTGGGAGAGCTGGATGCAGATTATAAAGATGTGAAGTGGGGTGGATATGATTTGGATATAAGCGGCATGAGTCATCAGAATGGAACACTTCGTTTTGGTAAAGATGCTAAAACATCTGTACTGGATTTGAATTGTAAAACATATGATTTGGAAAATGTGTATGTGGTAGATGCAAGTTTCTTCCCGAGTTGCGGTGCTTTTAATCCTGCATTGACGATTGCAGCAAATGCATTGCGTGTCGGAGACCATTTGATTAATGAAGTTTTAAAGTCTGAATCTGTTTTGAAAAGCGAGGCCATAATAATATAATTTATTAAACACAGAGATACAGCGGACACAAAGTTTAAAGGAGGCTTTCAGTGTTTCTATTCAACACCATGATTCCGAGATTAATAAAGATTTCAATACTTTTTTATGCAACAATTAAGTAAAACAAAATCGATTCTTTATCACCTTTATCCGGGGATTATTATAACAGGATGTTTTGTTGTGTTGACTCCTTTATTATTGAAATACAAATTGCCTCCGCAATTTAGTTTGCTAATCTCAATAGTGATTGCAGCAGTACCGCTTCTTCTTTGGCATTTATACTTTGCAGCTAAGGCAGAGAAAAAAAATAATCTTAAAGCAGTTAATGGCTACCATAATAAGCTGCCAACAGGTAAATTAATTTTATACATTTCTGGTTTGGTTGTTTTTGCATTTCTTATTTGGGGAGCCACACAGCCATTAAATGAAATTATCACAAAAAATATTTTTAGCTGGTTACCGGATTGGTACACAGTTCAGGATTTTAATGGGTATGGAAAGCAGGCAATCCTGCTGACATTAATTTTTAACCTGGTGCTTAATGGTTTCCTTGCACCTCTTATTGAAGAATATTATTTCAGGGGTTATTTATTGCCAAGAATGGAATCATGGGGTAAATGGGCTTTTGTGATGAATGCTGTATTATTTTCATTATACCATTTCTGGCAGCCCTATATTTATTTAACACTTATAATTTCTCTGTTACCCATGATATGGTTAGTCTGGAAAACAAAAGACATACGGATTGGGGTTTATACTCACTGTCTTTTAAATCTGATTGGGGCATTATTGTCATTTGGACTTTTGACAAAATAAAAACTAATCATGGAAGAGATAGCAAAAACGATAACGATTTATGTAAGCCTTACACTGGAAATTGCAGCTGCAACTGTTATAGCAGCAGCTTTATTAAAACTGGTGTTTCATTATTTCCAGATTTTTTATAAAGCAACGAGCGGACTATCTGCAATGGAAGCAAGAGTTGCATTTGGCAGTGCCGTTGCAGTTTCATTGGAATTGCTTTTGGGTGCAGATGTATTGGAAACAGCCGTTGCCCCCAGTTGGGATGATATTGGAAAACTGGCGGCTATTGCTACAATAAGAACAGTACTCAATTATTTTCTTGAAAGAGAATTGAAACATTCAAAATCTCCTGCTTAACGTCTGTCACACGACAGCATTCAGCTTTAACATTTCTTCTCTTTGTATCATGAGAGCAATGCCCATAAGAACATATACAGGTAGCAGTGGCTGGTTGCAGATGAAAACATCTTTCAAAAAAAACCGGCAACATTACATGCAGGAAGCATTGGGACTTGCCATCTTTATGATATCTGCCTGTTTTTTCGGTTCTATGTTTTTCTCAGAAAAAAGTTCATGGCTTAATGCAATTCCCAATGCAATGACAAGAAATATTTTAATGGGAATAGCGATGGGCTTAACAGCCTTATTTATTTTTTATTCACCCTGGACATCACCCAGCGGTTCAAATATTAATCCGGCTGTTACTATTACTTTTTTAAGACTGGATAAAATGTGCCGCTATGATGCTTTGTTTTTTATCCTGTTTCAAATTGCCGGTGGCATAGTTGCTGTAATCATCATGCAGTTATTAATGGGAAATATTTTAACGGGTGCACCCGTAAATTCAGTAGTAACTGTGCCCGGGAAATCCGGAATGTGGTGGGCATTGATTACGGAATTCATCATTGCGTTTATCACCATGAGCATGGTGCTGTTTACGTCCAATAATAAAAAACTAAAAAATTTTACAAGAATATTTGCAGGATGCCTGGTTTGTTCCTGGGTGATTGTAGCTGGTCCGGTATCCGGGTTCGGAATGAACCCTGCCCGTTCACTTGCCAGTGCTATACCGGCTGGTATCTGGACTTCATGGTGGATTTACCTGTTTATTCCTTTTGCCGGTATGTTGCTGGCTGCAGAGTTTTATTTGTTTGTTGAAAAAAATAAAATCAATAATCATCACCCGAAAGAAAAAATAAAAAATTTAAAAAAAAATTTTCTTGAACCATTAGAATTTATTTTATGAGAAAAATAGTTTTTTACGTCTGGGCACTTAGTAAAGCTTTATTAATTTCATCGCTTGCCGTTGCGCAAGTGATGCAGGTAGAGTCAATTGGCATGACAGTAAAGGACATGAACCAGTCATTGAAGTTTTATACCGAAGTACTGGGATTTAAAAAAGTTAGTGATAAAGAGTTTAAAGGCGAAAGTTTTGAAAAACTTCAGGGAGTTTTTGGATTGAATATGCGGGTTGTTCGTTTGCAACTCGGTGATGAGTTTATTGAACTAACCGATTATTTAACCACCGGTGGCCGCAGTATACCGGAAGATGCAAAAAGTAATGATTTGTTTTTTCAACATATTGCAATTGTTGTGAGTGATATGGATAAAGCATTTCTGCAGGTGAAAAAATATTATGTTGAATATGTATCTACGGCTCCGCAAACATTGCCAAAATCAATTCCTGCTGCAGAAGGCATCAAAGCATTTTATTTTCATGACCCGGATAATCATAATCTAGAACTGATTTATTTCCCGAAAGGAAAAGGACAGGATAAATGGCAGAAGAGTGGTAGTAAAATATTTTTAGGAATTGACCATACTGCAATCGGTGTAAGCAGTACGGAGAACAGCCATAAATTCTATATGGATTTGTTAGGTATAGAAAGAAAAGGTGATAGTTGGAATAAAGGAACTGAACAGGAACATTTGAATAATGTCGAAGCTGCATCACTGCACATCACAGGTTATCGTGCTGCTGCTGGCCCGGGTGTTGAATTTTTGCAATACATTAACCCGGGACCGGGCAAACCTTTTCCAAAAGATTCCCGTTCTGACGATATTTGGAATTGGCAAACGGTTTTCATTGTTGATGATGCAGGAGCATTATTTGAAAAATTAAAAACGACAAACCCCGTTTTTGTTTCGAAAGAATTAGTTCACCAGGAACTCAACGGGGTGCATACCAAATCATTTGTCGTCCGTGACCCGGATGGGCATGCGCTGCTGATTAGAGAGTATGTGCACCTATCCCCTAAAGGGGGGTAATGAAGCCTCTGTTTTTATGTTGGTTTATAAATCTGAACATTAAAAAATATTGTATATAAACATTAAATAACCTGTATGAGAAAGATTTTGTTTTTACTTGCGGTTTCAATTTTATCTGTAAAAAATATAAATGCGCAAGGCTGCAGCGATGCCGGCGTATGTACTATTCACTCTGTAAAAAATAATGCGGAAGGCCATGAATCAAAAGATGGAAAGAAGAATGATTTATCCATTGGCTTTGGTTATGGAAAAGGGGAGAGGTCAACAAATAATTATACCGGCTACCTGGAATATACAAGAAGTCTTTCGAAAAGAACTTCCGTCACCGGAAAATTAGGTTATAATGCTATCAATGGTGAACTGGCTAAAACAAATGGGCTGGGTGATTTATTTCTTTCGGTTAATCATGCTTTTGATTTAAAAAAGAAATGGCAGAAATCATTTGTTGTTGGAGTGAAGCTTCCTTTTGATGGCGCTGATATTTCTAAAAATGGTATTGAATTGCCGATGCCATACCAAACCAGTTTGGGTACAACCGATTTGGTACTGGCAATAAATTATAACCGGAAATCATTTGGAGCAACTTTAGCATTGCAGCAACCATTGGCACCAATTAATGAAAATAAATTCTTACCCGGCGATTATCCATCTCAGCCGTTAGCATTGAAGTACTGGCCTACGAATGAATTTTCAAGAAAGGGTGATATTGTTGGACGGGTTTCATATAGTTTTAAAGCCGGCGAAAAATTTTCTATACGTCCAAGCCTTCTGGGTATTTATCATGAAGCAAATGATACATACGTTGATAATAGTGAAAACAGGAGACCCATTTATAATTCAAAAGGACTTACGTTAAACGGCGTTGTGTTTCTTGATTATAAACTAAAAGGCGGAAATGGTTTTGAACTTTCATTTGGCACACCATTTATAGTAAGAGACCAGCGGCCGGATGGATTGACAAGAAAATTTGTGGCTTCGCTGGAGTATCAGTTTAGTTTTTAAATTATTTCACGCAAAGACGCAAAGGAATA
Organism: Bacteroidota bacterium; assembly: GCA_031362085.1. Taxonomy (GTDB): domain Bacteria; phylum Bacteroidota; class Bacteroidia; order Chitinophagales; family Chitinophagaceae; genus VBAR01. The sequence goes on from JANLSA010000417.1 coordinate 9,691, forward strand.
AAAGCAAGTCACAAAGATTTCTTTGCGACTTTTCGTGAAGCCTTTTGTTAATAGCGAACTAAAAGTACAAAAGTTCTGTACGGGAACGAGGGCTTATAATTTGCAAACTCATCTCCTATGCTTCGGTCGAAATCTGATAGTAATTATCAGACCCGAACTTCTCCTAAAGGAAAAGGCCACCCATGCATAGCCCTCACTTATTTGTTGTAATCGCCGATAAACCCCATAGGGATTTAGTATTAGTAACTCCTTAGAAATTGCAACCTCATCTCCGACGCTTCGGTCGGAGTCTGATAGTAATCGTCAGACCCGACCTTCTCCTAAAGGAGAAGGCCACCCATGCGCAGCCCTCACTAATTTGTAATCGCTGATAAACCCCGTAGGGGTTTAATATTAGTAGCCCCGTGTTTTAACACGGGGCAAAAAAAATATATTGCATCAGAACCCCGTAGGGGTTCAATATTGAATTAGTCTAACGAGTAAGGAAAAGTTTGAGATGTTTTCCCGAAATAATCGGAACAGGCTGTTCCTAGGCAATGCAATTCGAAGAAACAAATGAATATTCAAATATGCTCAATAGAGAATAGAACGTACAAGAGTGCGACGCAACAAAAGCTCAATAGTAGCACAAAAGCTAAGTACATAATCTCTCTCTTCGTCATCCAACTGACAGTGCCCCATTTTAATTGTTACGTTCTTTGCAGATAATGAATCAGCAAGAAAACATTATTTGTCCTCTTTGCGGTGACTGCGTTGACAAAATACTTTACCGTTATCATATCGATAATGAAAAAGTGGTAGTTGGAAAAATAAAAGAACATAATCCTGCATGGACAGAAAATGACGGCGTATGCAGCCGCTGTGTGGATTATTATCATAGTGAAGTGGTGATGCAGCAACGGATGCTGCCGGAAGTAGGCCCTTATTTCTCAGTGAAAAGTGCTGATGATTTTATTATTCTTCCTACGCCGTTGCGGTTGGATGCAGACGCAAGGTTTACCGGCAAAGGGGTTACGATATGTTTTATTGACAGTGGCTTTTACCAGCATCCGGATTTGACGATGCATTCAAACCGAATTAAAAAAATTATTGACATTACAAAAGAGAAGCAGCTTAAAAATTATTTTACTGTTCCGCATAACGAGAGTTGGCACGGTACGATGACATCCGTTGCATGTGCAGGCGATGGTTTTTTAAGTAATGGATTATATAAAGGAATTGCAAGTGATGCTGAATTGGTTTTATTGAAGGTGATGTCCGACAGGTCACGAAGGACTCCTTTGGAGACTCCTTCGGAGAATGATGCCGGGAAAATTACCACTGAAAATATTGTAAAGGCTTTGCAATGGGTATTGAAAAATTATAAGAAGTATGCCATCCGCATTGTAAACATGAGCCTGGGTGATGATGAGGCAACTTCGTATAAACAAAGTGAAATAGATAAACTGGCAACACAGTTAGTTGAAAAAGGAATTGTGGTAGTGGCTGCAGTAGGCAATGATGAAAATGGATTGATAAAACCACCGGCTAATTCGCCGGATGTGATTGCAGTGGGTGGATTTGATGATGAGAATAATCTCGGCGATGAAACAAAACTGTATCACTCCACTTTTGGAAAAACGGTAGATGAGCTGATGAAACCGGAACTGGTGGCGAATGCTATCTGGATTGCTGCTCCTATATTGCCCGGAACAAAAGAAAAAAAAGAAGCGGAGGCGTTATATAATTTAGTAAAACAGGAAGACGATAAACTGCTGACAACATTATCTACCGTATTTCCTGATACACAACTGGATGCTGTCGTATCTCAATCAAAAGATGTAACTTTTATTCGTGAATCCATTGTGCGGCGCATACAGACCTGTAAATATATTTCCAAGGACTATATGCATGTGGATGGAACATCATTTGCAGCACCAATTGTATGTTCAGTAATTGCACAGATGCTGGAAGCGAATCCGCAACTGACACCAGCAGCTATCCGTGAAGTTCTTTTCAGTACATCTAAACGGATTGAAAATTATCCGGCAGAACGCCAGGGATTTGGAGTTATCCGGCCACGCATGGCATTATTAAAAATTTTAAAAAGAGAAATAATTATGAAGCCGAATAATTCTCCGTACATTAATCAAAAGAAAAATTCCATTGAGTTTTATATGCAGAGTGATTCTGCTTCGCATATATCGCTTTCAGGAAGTTTTAATCATTGGGCGCAGGATGTATTACTGCTGGAGCCGGGCAGAAATGGTTTGTGGAAAATAGAAATACCAATGCTGCCTGCCGGTCGCTATAAATATAAATTTTTTGTAGATGATAAAATGTGGGTGGAGGATGTGGACAATCCTTTTCGTGAGCCTGATGGGTTTAGTGGGTTTAATAGTTTGCTGATAATTGAGGGCACTAATTAATAATTAAGAATGGTTGAAATGGTTTTAATAGTTGTATTAATCTACATGTTGCTGGGTGTGTTGTTTGTTATTCCTTTTTTAATAAAAGGAATTTCAAAAGTTGATGAGGGGACACATGGAGGAACAAAAGGTTTTAAAATAATTATTATACCGGGAGTGATTGTATTTTGGCCCTTGTTGTTGAGGAAATGGATGAAAAAGATATAGCCTTTGTGTACTCTGTGAAAAACTCTGTGTTCTCTGTGGTAAAAAATAAAAACCACAAAGGATACAAAGTAAATACAAACACAGAGAGCACAGAGATATACCTGATGAGTTTGATAATTCTATTTAGCTATGATTAAGCCTTTACGAAAAAGACATTTACAAATCTGGACATTACTAGCAGTGCTAATACCGGTTGGTATTTTCGTTGCATGGATGGCTGTGCCGAAGAAAGTGACGCAGGAGTTATTGCAGCCACCAGCATCCAGGAGTTCAGTATTTAAAATAAATCCAGTAGACACATTAAAAACTAAATAGAATAAAATGAGTGTTGGATACGCAGCAGTAGGATGGAACAGGCAAAAGAATTTATATGACTGGCTCATATTCAGTTTTTGTGTGCTGTACTTATCTATGTTTATTGCACTAACAGTAATTTTCAATCCTGATTATACATTTGAAACGCTTCTGATTCGTTCTACTTCCACACTGGCGGTTTTATTATTGCATATCATATTAAGTATCGGGCCCCTGGCAAGATTGAATAAAAAATTTTTACCGTTGTTATATAACCGCCGGCATTTAGGCGTTACCATGTTTTGTATTGCTGCGGTTCATGGCGTATTCAGCATTCTGCAGTTTCATTCACTGGGTAATGTAAATCCGCTGGTATCATTATTCACTTCCAATACAAATTTTAATTCAATCGGTGGGTTTCCTTTCCAGTCACTGGGATTTTTTGCGTTGATAATATTTTTCCTGATGGCAATTACCAGTCACGATTTCTGGCTGCATAATCTTTCACCAAAAGTCTGGAAGACACTGCACATGTTTGTGTACCTGGCATATGTATTAATAGTGATGCATGTGATGCTGGGTGTCATTCAATATGAAACACATCCAATATTTGTAATACTGATTTCTGTTGGTTCAGTTTGGTTAATCACACTTCACCTGATTGCGGGGACAAAAGAAATAAAAAAAGATAACCAGGAATTTAATCCTGCTGTTGAAGGATTTGTTTATGTAAGTGAAGCCAATGATTTTGAAGAGGGCCGTGCAAAAATATTTTGTGTTGATAAAGAACGGATAGCTGTTTATAAGCATGAGAATAAATTGTATGCCATACATAATGTATGCAAGCACCAGGGCGGGCCATTGGGTGAAGGAAAAATTTTAGATGGTTGTATTACTTGTCCGTGGCATGGTTACCAGTATTTACCAAATAACGGGCAGTCGCCGCCGCCATTTAAGGAAAAAGTAAGCACTTATGATGTGAAGGTGAGTGAAGGGAAAGTTTGGTTAAATCCAAATCCATTTCCGGAAGGGACTGAAAGGCCCGGAGCGATGATTAATTAAAAATTAATAATTAATAATGAATAATTCAGAATTCTATATTGGTTGGATGGCGAAAGCGCCGGCTTCATTTACAAAGACTGTGAAAAAAGTATTGCTGATTCTTTTCCCTGCAGCTTTGATAATTGGTTATTTGCTTTCCACTACACAAAAAAAATTTTCTACTGCAAACTTTGAGTTTGGTAAAACAACTGAAGTAAAAGGAATTTATTATAACAACCCAGTTCCTATGTTAAAAGTAATTGATAAAAATAATTTATCAATTGCACTTCTTTTAGTTGGTTATGGCAAGCATGGTGCTGAAACGGCAATCAGGGAACTGGAAAAAGAAAAAGGGGTTTCATTAAATGGAAAAGAAGTGACTCTGAAGGGAACATTGATATATAATGACGGCAAGACATTGTTACAGATTGATAAAAACGATAACCCGATTGTGAATATTGGTGCTGAATCTTCAGTTCAGTTAGAACAAAAAGATTTGGGTAATCAAATAATCCGCGGCGAAATCATTGACCCCAAATGTTATTTTGGTGTAATGAAACCCGGAGAAGGCAAAGTACATCGTGATTGTGCTATACGCTGTATTCTTGGAGGCATACCACCTGTATTACATGTGCAAAATGAAAAAGGAGAAAGCAATTATTATATAATCGTCGGGCCAAATGGAGAGAAAATGAATGAAGCAGTGCAGGATATTGTTGCAGAGCCCGTAAGTATGGAAGCAAGAGTGGTGCAACAAGGCGACTGGATTATTTTATATACTGGTATAGAAAGTATAAAGCGGATTTCTTATGCACAGTTGCAGAATCCTGACGCAAGGGTGATTGCTTGTGCTGTGAATTGTATAAAATAATTTTTACGCATTGTTGTATACTTTAATTACCGGTTCTCTTAAAACCGACCCGGCATCTGTACAATTAAAATAAATTATATCAGCAATCGCTTCGGGCTTTACCCAGTTGGAAGGATCCGTATCGGGCATTGCTTTACGGTTTTGTGGAGTATCAATCGTACCAGGTACAATTACACTTGTAACAACATTATATCCTTTTGCTTCGTCATTCATTAATTCTGCTATGCGAAAAATCAAAGATTTCCCAAGGCCATATGCAACCATGCCTTTACCATTCTTTGCATCAAGACCGGGTTTTGAACCAATAATAAAAATTCTTCCGCTATTTTGTTTTATCATTTGTATAAATACAGGGCGGGCAATATTATAAGCCGTTTCAAAATTCAATTTGTATTGTTTATATATGTCAGCGGTTTTGGTTTCTGCAATTTTTCCCATGGCAAAACCACCAACAGTTAAAACCGCCGCATCAATTGAACCATATTTTGAAATCACATCAGCAACAAATTTTGCTGAATCATCTTCGTTCATTAAATCCACCACTACTATTTCAAAGCTATCAGCAGGAAAATTCATCGGCACAGGATCGTTAGGTATGATTGTTCCAATAACCTTGTATCCTTCATCAATAAATTTTTTAACTACTGCCTGACCGAGATTTCCCGATGCACCGGTTACGATCGCTGTTTTCATTTCAAATATTTTATTTTACCAAGTTACGGAAAGCAAAAATCCTTTAACTAAATGCTAAAGGATTTTTGTCCAGACTTACTCCCATGAAAATTTACCACCCGTATTGACTCTTATTTTATACAAACTTGTATGTGCTGTCATATACAATGTCTTTCCATCATCACCCCAGGCCATATTTGCTGGGCGTTCAGGTGTTACAATTTTTCCAAGGAGTTTTGCCTCTGCAGAAATAATCCAAACGCCGCCCGGGGCACTTACAAAAAGATTCCCGCCCTTATCTACTTTTATTCCATCAATTGCTTCATCATCTTCTGTCAGGTTCCAGTCAAAAAATATTTTCCCGTTCTTTAATGTGCCATCTGCCTGCACTTCATAACTCCAGACTGTTTTGGTGTTATGAATATCACGTATATCCCAGTTGCCAACATATAAATATTTTTCATCAGGAGAAAATGCAATACCATTCGGGCCGCCTAACTCTTTTGACAACAAAATTGTTTTATTATTCTTCACCATATAAATCCCGGAATACGGAGTTTCTTTTTTTTTATCATTAAAAGCTTTTGGTAAACCATAAGGCGGATCAGTTATATAAACTGTACCATCTGATTTTAAAACAAGGTCATTGGGGCTGTTTAATTTTTTTCCATCAATATTATCTGATAAAATGGTTACAGGTCCTTTTTTTTCATGACGGATAACTCTCCTGTTTCCATGTTGTGCCACAATCAATCTCCCTTCTTTATCTATTGCCAATCCATTACTGCCGGGTTGATGATAATCGCCAATATCAGCACCTGTATAACCTGAATGTGACATATAGATTGTTACGTTATGATTCTTTGGATTGTATCGGTAAATAACATTCGTATTCGGATCACTGAATAATAAATAACCATCGGGGTGCCATACCGGGCCTTCCGTAAAAGAAAAACCATCAGCAATTTTTTCAACTTTGGTTCCCGGCGTAATGATTGAATTTAGTTTTTCATCAATGGTATAAATTTTTCCAATGTCATTCCAATCCTTATTTGTTGGTAAGCCATCTTTATAAAAATCAACTACTGCATTTCTTATCCAGATATAATTATCAGGGAGTTTTCCTACTGTTCCATTTATACCAAGGATTGCAATTGAAAATTTTTCACCGGGCTTTGCATTATCAGTTAGTATCACCCGGTTTCTTGAGTTAAATCCTGAAATCACACCATTACCACTATGTCCAAATCCCTGCATCTGTTTTCCATTTACCCATATTTCACTGTAGTCATCAACTACTATTTCAAAAACTGCGGTAGTTCCAGTTGTATTTAATTTTCCAATTGTTGCGGGAATTGTTAATTCAGTTTTGTACCACACAAAGGAAAATAACCCCGTTCCCTGCCTGGTTTCCAGTTCCGTTGGTTTTATTTCTTTAAATGCGTTTTCAAAATCTGCATCAGTAATCTGTGGATGCAGTGTATGTGTTTTAATTTCTTTGCCTGTTGGGTAAAGAGGCAGAATATCACCGCCACCTTTTTGTGGACCAGGTAAATTAAAATCTTTCTCCTCAACATGTGCATTTTGTACAAACCATTTTGCGTTTACGAGGGCTGAACCTTCAGTTGTTTTTAAATCAGCAATTGCTTGCGGTTTATCTACAGCAAGTTGTCTTGTTTCCTGTGCAAATGCAAGGATGCCTATCAGCAATAATATTATAAGTATTACCTGAATTTTAATGATTGTATAAATCTTACTCATAATTTTTTTTTTGAAAGAGTGAATCTTCCCAGCTCCCCTTTAGGGGTTGGGGGTATTAATTACTGCCTTGCTTCCTGCAATCGCAATTTCTTCATCTTGTTGTGCGCTGGAAGCACCACTTACTCCAATGGCGCCAATCACCTGTCCGTTATACATAATCGGAATTCCGCCCTGTAAAAAAGTATGACCAACCGTAATCAATGCCTGGCGACCTCCGTTGATAGAATTTTCTAATTTAACTGATGGTGCTTTAAACAAAGCAGATGTATTTGCTTTTTTAATGGATACTTCAGAGGAAGCCGGAAAAGTGCCATCCAGTCTTTCTAAGTAAACAAGATTGCCACCATTATCAACAACAGCTATTGCACCACCGGGTGCATTATTTGCTTTTGCATACTTCACTGCTTCAGCTACTACTTTTTTTGCTGCTTCAAGCGTTATGTTTTTTTGATCTACTACCTGGGCTTTTAATGATGTAGCCCCGATTATCATGGCAGCTACGCTAAAAGCTGCTGCGAGTTTATTTATGTTCATATTATTTGTTTTGCCCCCATCCTTGTCAGTTTGTGGAGTGAGGTAGTTTAAAATTATTTTGAATCTTCGGCTGGCTTTGCGGGTTTATCAAATTTTACTTTTTTGCCTGCATGCTTTTTAATTTGCTCCGGCCAGTTGTTATTCGCTTTCATTACAAATCCCGGAACATCTTTATGAAACTGTTTGTAAGCATCTTCAGAATGCTGAAGAATTAACTTGCCATCCACCACATCAAAAATTTCAGGATTGATGGGGCGGAGTTTGTTTAATGCCATAGCATATCCGCAGAAAGCACCATACTGTGGAGCAAACATTTCAGGATGATCTTTAAACATGGTTTGATTTTGTTCAGAAGAAAACCAGTAGGTGGCGCCATTATACCTTGCAAAAAAATCTGGCTTACCTTTTACTGCTTTCATTTCTGTGAAATAAGCAACTGCATCATAACCCTGGAGTGTAACACCATCTTCATCTGTATTATTTAAAAAACTTTTTTCTTCATCCGTGGTAACCTGCTTGCCATTTTTAGCTGAAACTGCTGGCCAGTATTTGTCGGCTTTTACTACATTACCCGTTACATCTTTATTCCATCCGCTTACAGCTCTTTGATTATGTTGAATAAACAACCGGCCATCTATAATTGAAAAGGTGTTTACATCAATGGGTGCTATACGGCCAAGTGAAACAGCATAAGCACACCAGGCACCAAACTGAGGTTTATATTTATCAGGATTTGCTTTAAACATTTCAAGATGCTCCTGTGATGCGAAATAATAAACCGCATCTTCATATTTGTACTGAAATGTTGCATCGCCTTTCACCGGTTTATTATCTGTGAAAAATGCAACAGCATCATAGCCATCGAGGATGACGCCGTTTGCATCTACATTATTAAAGTGGTTAGCACCTGTTTTTTGTGCCGATGCAGTAATGGATGATAATAAACTGATCGTAATCGTAAGAATGATAAAAAGAATTCTGAAGAAGGAGTCTTCTTTTTCCTTTTTCTTCGCTAAATCTTCATCATTCATGAATCCCTGGAAGGGGCCGCTCACATGTTCGCCTGCAAAGAAGATATTGCCCACGGGCTCTGCTTCCCATCCGGCGATGGTACCGTATTGTCCTTTCTTAAAAGATGTATAGCCGCCTTTTGCAAAGGGTTGTTTTGCCCAGCACATTTTTACATGCTTGCCAGTAAAAAAATTTTCGCTTTGCTGAAAAACTTTTTTCACCTGCGGTTCAAATTCATTGATTAATTGTAGTGGTTTGTTAGTAAAAATTTTATCCGCAGATTTGCCGCCACCAAACACAGAAAAACTTCCAGCTGATTGCGATTGCATGTGTGTGCTGTCCCATCCGCAGCCAAAACTTTCGTTGGTGAATGTGTAGCCCTGCTGATTGTGTTGGCGCCATGGTTTGCTGCCGGTGCCGATGATAAATTTTGCACTGTTGCCGATTGTAAATTCATCAATGCATTTTCTTTTCCCCTCCGGCATGGGCATCTCCATTTTTATTTTTCTTAAAACAGGAAAAGGTATTGCCATCACTACATAGTCAGCAATTATTTTCACTGTTTTTTTATTGTTCATAAAATTCAGTTCATAACTGCTGCCTGTCTGTTTCAATGCAGTTAACACATGCCGGGGCATCACCCTTTCTTTCACTTTCTGATAAACAGCATCGGTCAAATGCTGGCTGCCTCCTTTGATTTTGTATATTTCATGCCCCTCACCAAAACCGCCCGACTTATCGAGCATGATTAAAAAATTAATGGCTGACTGTTCGTCAATATCCATTCCATATTCACGGGAAAGCATCGTGTTGAGGTATTCATACAGCCATCCGCTGATTCCAACAGATGTGATGTATTCTTTTATGGAAAGGTTATCCAGCCGTTTTATG
>JANLSA010000489.1:0-4892 GCA_031362085.1 Bacteroidota bacterium
ACTTCAATCTGCTGCACCCAAACTGCATAATCATTCGGAAAAATTCTTGATCCTGTATGCACTGCATATACATGTGTAAAGGCGGCGCCAAAATAAAGTATCATGGCAGAATAGTAAACCCAAAGCAGTATTACAATAATAGAACCCGCAGCGCCATAAGCCGAGGTCATGCGGCTATGGCCAAGATAATAACCAATAAGAAATTTACCGGTCATAAATAAAATAGCAGTTACAAATGCCCCCACCCTTACATGCTTCCAGTCTACCCGTGCATCGGGCAACACTTTGAAAATAGCGCCAAAGATGAAAGTGGAAATTAATAAAGTGAGTATGAGATTTATGATATATACAAGAATAACGGTGAGGTGCGGAAATTTTTCCATAAGATTATTCAGCAAAACGTCCATAGCGCCGTTCAAAAGAAGTGACACCAGCAAAATAAAACCCAGTGTAATGATCATTGAAAAAGAAAGCAGGCGGTTAATAATAAACTTGAGCCATGCCATGCCCTTTCGGGGCCTGGCTTTTAACTTCCAGATATGATTAATAGAATCCTGAATTTCCTCAAAAACACCAGTAGCGCCAATAATAAGTACAACCAAACCTACAATCGTAGCAAAATTATTCCCTGAATTTTGTGTGGCATTAAGAATAGTTTGTTGAATTTCTATGGCTGCATTATGACCAACAAAACCTTCGATCTGATGATAGACTGATCCTTCTACCAGTTCACGGCCATAGAATAGTTTGCTTATCCAGATAATTATAATTAGCAGCCCGGGTAAAGAAAACACAGTGAAGAATGCAAGTGAGCCGCTTAATTTTAAAACGTTGCTCGCAAAAAAATCAACAAAGGTTTGCTTAATTATTTTCCAGGTATTTTTTCCAATCATAATCTTTCAACTGCTGATACACCAACGACCTTTTAATTTGTCAATTTATTCTTTCAATTTCGGATTTTGCTGATGCCGCTCAGCGTCTCTTATCGTTTTCTTTTCAAAATTTTTTTTCAATGCATCTGTTAAATCCACCCCGGTTTGGTTAGCAAGGCACATTAGCACCCAAAGCACATCTGCCATCTCATCAGCCAGAAACCTCCTTCTAACCTCCTCCGAAGGAGGAAGAACAGAATCCTCTTTATAAGATTGATCTCCATATTGCCTCGATATATGCCGCGCCAGTTCGCCAACTTCTTCTGTTAGAATTGCCATATTGGTGAGTTCACTGAAATAACGGACACCGGTTGTTTTTATCCAATGATCAACGTCCTGCTGTGCTTGCTGAATTGTCATTATAAAAATTATTACAGATGATTTGCAATATAGCATGATTCTTGCCGTTAGAGAAACCCTTTCTCTGAAAGGAACCCCTTTGATCCGAACCCGCTGAAACATAACCCAAATCCTGTTACAAAAACAAAAAGTATTCTATGCTAAAGCGTGGTATTGTATTTGTCATTTTTATTTCCTGCTGTCTTTCCCTGCTTCGCCCGGTTTCTGCTCAAACTGTTTCTGCAAAAATAGAAAGTAAATCAACCGAACCATTCCGTATACTCACATCCGGGAAAAGAATTACCATACAGGCAAAACAAAATATAAAAGAAGTAATGGTGTGGACATCGAATGGTCACAGGTTAATAGAACAAAAGGAAATCAATTCCAGTACGTACTCATTTGATGTGACTATCGCTGAAAAAATATTTTTTCTAAGAGTGGATATGGCGGATGGAAAAATGTTTACAAAGAAAATAGGTATTCAGTAACAAGTAACTATTCCTTGTTCTTAGTATCAAATAAAATAGTCACAGGTCCATCGTTTAATAACTCCACCTTCATATCTGCACCAAATATTCCCGTTTTAATAATTTTATCTAAATCAAGTGAAAGTTGCTGTATCATTTTTTCATACAATGGAATTGCTATTTCCGGTTTACTGGCTTTTATATAAGAAGGTCTGTTTCCTTTTTTGTTGGAAGCATGTAATGTAAACTGACTTATTAAAAGCATATCGCCATCAATTTCTTTTAAAGAAATATTCATAACACTATTATCATCATTAAATATCCGCAGGTTTACAATTTTGCCAGAAAGCCATTCTATATCTTCTTCGGTATCCGCATCTTCAATGCCCAATAGTACCAGCAAACCATCACCGATAGCAGCATGTATTTTCCCTTCAATTGTTACTCTAGCTTTGGTTACCCGTTGTATTACTGCCCGCATAATTGCAAGATAAATGTTTATGGTTTACTGTTTGTCGTTTAGGGTTCATAAATTTGAATTGTCTTTTTTTTTCAGAAAAGTCAATATCTTAAAATATCGATAAACTAAAACAAAAACGATAAACTTTGAAACCTGATTTTTCAAATGAAATTATTTTTCAAACTACCCGGAGTGGCGGTAAAGGTGGTCAAAACGTAAATAAAGTAGAAACAGCCGTTATCGGTTATCTTATGATTGATGCATCGTTGTTATTGACCATTCAACAAAAACAGTTGGTGAAAGAAAAATTAAGCAACCGGATAAATGCAGCCGGAGAGTTATATGTAAAAAGTCAAACTCATCGGACACAATTGGCAAATAAAGATGAGGTGATTGAAAAAATAAATGAGTTGGTCTCCAGAGCTTTATTGAAAAAGAAAAAACGGATTGCCACCCGGCCATCTAAAATGGCAAAAGAAAAAAGGATAGAAGGCAAAAAACAAACCGGCCAACTGAAAGAAGCAAGAAAAAAAATCAGGCATCACGATATTTGATAACACCCGGATTCAACTGACCTCTGTTAATTTAAATGTTCCGATAAATTGAAGCAATTGATATTTCTGTGTTTCGGAAATCTTTGAGTGATTCTTCCATACTTACGAATCTAAAATACTGGAGGCCATAAAAAAATCCCGACCGTAGCGGGATAATTATAGTGTGTTGTACCCTTTATAAGGTTGACCTTCTTTTACTTCTTAAATTTTCCAGAGCATTTTTCTGGTTAATGATATCCTTTTTTTGATTCTCCTGGTCTTTTTTATTTTGCTCAATATCATCCTGTAGTTTTTTCAATCTCTTCTGCATATCATCCAGGTCATTCTCAAGGGTTCTTTGCTTTTTTTCTGATTTAACCACTACATCTTCCTGGTCTTTTATCTGCAATTCCAAATTAGCTGCTTCCACCTCCGGTAATAAATTATTTAAAAATCTTTTTGCATTGCCTACATCGTAAGAATCAAACGTCTTTATCACATTTTCACTGCCTTTCATAATAACCATGAATAACTGTGCCTCATCTTTTTCTTTTCGGCTTTTTCTTTCCACTTTAAAAATATAGTCCATCGAATTGCTGCTTATATCAGTGATGTATGCTGCTTTATAAACACGGAAACCCTTGTCTTTGTTAAACAAGCCTTTTTCTTCTTTTGTTTTATAACCCAGCGATTCCATTTTTTTTGTCAACGCATTCTCGACAGCCTCTGGCAGATAACTGAAATCAATAATGTAAGCATCCTGTTTCTTTTTGGAAAACTCAATACTACCTTCATAAGCCTGGGCTGTGATCTGCTGTGAAAGAAATGAAAACAAAGCAATCATTAAATACTTTCTCATAAAAAACATTTTTTCAAAGATAGGGGAAAGGGAAATTTGGTTGCAAAACCGTTAAATGAAAATTGATTCCTATTATGAATTAGTAGTTTCCATTACGGAAAGCTATTTTTGCTGCTTAAATTTTATTTGTTGAGTGGAATTAAAAAATTAGCGGGTCAAACGCTTTGGTATGGCATACCGACTATTGCCAGCCGTTTTCTCGGCTACCTGATGAATCTTTCGCTACCCCTCATTTTTGCACAACCATCTACCACAGCCGACCTTACACAAGTATATGCCATTATTCCTTTTTTAAATGTCTTGTTTACTTACGGTCTGGAAACAGCCTATTTCCGGTTTTCCCAGGATAGTGACCAAAAAAAATTATACAACACTTTATCGCTTTCATTGATTGGGTCTACTATTTTTTTTACAGCTTTACTTTTTGTTTTTAAAAATAATATTGCTTCCCTGGCAAATTTGGATAACCACACAGAATATATATCGCTGATGGCGGGTATTATTTTTTTCGATGCCATATCTACTATGGCATTTGCAAGGCTCCGGCAGGAGAACCGCCCCAAACGATATGCATTTGCCAGAATCGCCGGAGTTGTTATAAATGTATTGGTAGTAGTTTTGTTTCTTGCCATTATTCCAAAATACCTGAATAATCATCCTGACAGTTTTGTAAAAAATATTTACAATAAGGATATTGGTATTGGATATTATCTAATCGGCAATCTTGCTGGTAGTATCCTGGTTTTTATTTTATTGTTTAAAGAATTCAGGCAAATCCATTTCAGTTTTGATAATGCAATCTGGAAAAAAGTGATGCAGTACAGTGCGCCGCTTATCATTGTTGGTATGGGAGGTATGGTAAATGATATGCTGAGCCGGTTAATTTATCAGCATGTGGTGGACCTGCCCGAACAGGAAGCAAAGCACCAGTTGGGAATTTTTGGAAATATTTACCGGCTTGCCGTATTAATTACAATCATGATACAGGCTTTCCGTATGGCAGCGGAGCCTTTCTTTTTTAACCGGAGTAAAGAAGAAAACCCGCAGCGCATTTATGCCCGCATCATGAAATTCTTTGTGATTGCCTGCTGCTTTATGTTTCTCGGCATTAGTCTATATATAGATGTATTTAAATGGTTTTTTGAAGCGATAAATAAAACAGCCTGGGTAGAAGGTTTACAAATTGTACCACTGCTTGCATTGGGAAATGTTTTTCTTGGTATTTATTATAACCTGAGTATTTGGTATAAGCTTACGCATAAAAATATGATTGGTGCTTATATTACGATTGGAGGAGCA
>JANLSA010000502.1:0-1678 GCA_031362085.1 Bacteroidota bacterium
GTTCAAAGGGTTGCATGATTTTATTTTTTCTATTCTGCGGAAAATCTTTTGAGCACGATTTGGACCGGTCCATCAAGAGATCCTTTCATTACATTTTCATTCGTTATTATCATCTCCTTAATTTTTACGTGTTCGAACCGATGACATATTTTTGTTATTTCGTCTTCGAGTCTATATCATAGTATCATCTGTCTCATGATTGAGGGCAATCTATTTTTCTTGTACAGTACAAGTACCGGTCGTTGTGAACGTGGCTATTATTACCACTTGATAAGTGATTCTCTTCTTTTGTTATTATTATTTTTTATTATTGTGGGCTCGGAGTATATTTTTCGAAATAATGAGGCCCATAATTTTTCCGTTGTTGATTTAAAGCGCGCATGTCGATGTTTATTCTTAAATCATTCTATCAAACGTGTCGTACCGGTACTTGTAGTACTGTAAATGGACAATTACCCGGGTTTACTACTGTTGTGTATAGTGTAAGTTCGTACACTCACTTCATGTTGGTTATGTTAAGGTTATTTTGTACTTTCCTTTGATAGACCAAAGCTTGTTGTGGCATGCTATTCATTTGAGAAAAATGAAGCAGTAGTAAAGATTAAAGTTGTGAGAAAAATTTTTTTCATATATTAAAAATTTTTTGTCTGAATTTAGAGGTACAAAATCAAATTTGATAGATCTGAAGAATTAGATGAAAAGAATTAGCAGGATGGTTGCGCCTAAAAGGGCCTGTTTAAAGTAGCTTTTGTTAAATTCCCTTCCAATTCGAAGGGTCTGCGCTCCAATTTAATAAAACTGACTGATGATCTTTTGAAACAATTCCTTTTTCAATCGCTAATTCAATTAAGGTTGGATAATTAGTTAGAGAAAACAGTTTTACACCGGCTTTTTTTAATGATTCATCGGCCGTATTAAAGCCATAAGTGAAAATTGAAACCATTCCTTCTATTTCTAAACCCTCTGCTTTTAACACATCTACCACCTGAAGACTGCTCTTACCAGTTGAAACCAAATCCTCGATCACAACTACCCTTTTTCCTTTTTCATAATGACCTTCAATTTGATTTCCCAGGCCATGTTCCTTTGGTTTTGGACGTACATAGATATTTGGCAACTTCAATTGGTCAGCAACCATTGCACCCCAGGCAATACCAGCAGTTGCAACACCAGCAAGCAGTTGAGCATCCGGAAATTTTTCAAATACAGTATTGCAAAGCTCCGATTTAATAAAATCCCGGATATACGGAAAGGATAATACCTTTCTATTATCACAATAAATAGGGCTCCTCCATCCGCTAGCCCATGTAAACGGATTTTCCGGGTTTAAACGGATAGCTTGTACTTGTAATAGTTTTTCCGCTACAGCTTTTTCATTTGTCATATTAAAGCAAAGTAAATGAAGCATGGCTGTAGTGATACGGGAATTTATCAACAGTCAAAAATTTGCTCCAGTAATGACGAATCGGATTTAGTACAAACAAAATCTTTGAAGACTTAATATTATTGAATCACAAATAGAAATTTTCCTAACTTACAAAGCACCAACTATGCGGAATTTTAAATTATCATCATGTTTATAAAAATTTATTTTGATGAAAAGCCTTTATATCTCTGTAATGAAATAAATGATGAGATAAATGAGTTTGTCCATCATGATGATGCAGTATTTATTGAT
>JANLSA010000525.1:0-4131 GCA_031362085.1 Bacteroidota bacterium
CAATAACTGAATCTTTTCCTTCTCCACCAATAATACGAATCAGAATTCCTTTACCGGCAGATCCGTTAATATGGAATACATCATTATCATCCATTCCATATAACCTTATTTCATTTGTTTCGGCTGTAAAAAATTTACGGCTGTATAAGGGTTCTTGTTTTCGTTCTCCATCGTTTTTTATTTTATACATTTTTACGATAGTCTCGTTGTCATTTTCTCTTGAGATTTCAAAGAGTTCTTTCTTTTCGCTTCCTGCTATGTCAACATCTTTTGCAAGGAATTTATAATATTCAGCAGCATACTCAGGAAGATGGTTACGCCGTGATTTCAATTTGCTGATCATTTCATTTCCTGAAAAAGGAAACACTTCCGGCGGAAGTTGTCTTACTGCCTGTTCAATAATTTTATCCGTCAGAGAATATTTTAAGTCTTCTGCAATTTCAATCCATTGTTTCAAACCGGGTTCATTAGCCATTCGCCTGTCGAGGTTTCGAGCAGGGAAATTATAGGTAGTAATATCCCTGATAGTCGAATCGAAGGATTGTAAATGACCAGCACCTGCTAACGAAATTGCAGAGCCAAGCAGCTTTCCATCAAATTTGGTAAAAGCCTGGTCACGATCTCTTGGAACAGGTTTGAAAATTTTTTCATCCCCATCTTTAAAAGATGCCCATCGCCATTGATCTTCATGCCTGCCCCAATCGCCGATAAAAAAATCAAATAGCCTTGCTCTTACAAAAGCTAATTGGTCAACCCGGTGTTCATTATCTTCGGAAAGCTCTTCCAGTAATTTTTCTGTTCCAATGATTTTTTTTGAGTTACCAAAGTTTGGTTCTGTATCCCAACTCTCATCGGGACGTTGCTCAAAAAGATAAAGTTGGTTAGCAAATTCTTTATTAAATGTATCTAAAGCCGGTTGTGCTGGTATGAAAATAATCTCCGGTTGAGTATGATAAATTTTCGCGGCTTCGGCCAGAGGAGCAATTGTAATTGCAGAATAAGGATGTGCAATAGAAACCTGGTCGTCAATAGTTGTTTCTATAAATGTGCCCTGGTAAATTGCTGGTAATGCTTTGCCAAAAGTTTTGTCAATGCTTCTTAAAACATATTCTCTTCCATGTTTGTCCCTTAGTCTTAATGTTTTTGATTGCCTTCCGCCACCACGTTCATACGGTATTAATCCGCCTGCCAATGTATCCAGCTTAACAATTTTGATTCGTACTGGTGTTGCCCATTCTTTGCGATAATGAGTACCCCAGGATTTCTGATAAGATGCCCTGCGATCATATTGCTTGCCGGCAATAACTATTTTATAAGACGAATCGTTTGGGACTGCTGCAGGTGTTGTTTGTCCATAACTGATACTTGTTATTAAAAATGCCAACAAAATAAAAATGGATTTGACGTTGACGTAACTTTTTTTTGCATTTAAAAAACTCATAGTATCTTTTTTTGATAAGAAAACCCAGCCAGGAATTATTTTTTAAATTCGATAGTTTTTTAAACCGAATGGCTTAGGCGTAGAACCTGTCTGTCAGGCAGCAAACAGTGTTACTAATGTTATAAGTAAAGCAAAAACCAGTATCGTTCTTTGTAAATTTTTCATTTTCAAGTTTCGTTTTTAATCGTGATTTAATAAATATAACAGAGCGCATCTGTATGGAAGTAAAGATGAACTAGTTCAGGCAGTATTCTATTATATAACTATTGGAATAAGTTATATGAATCACATGTTTAAGGAGAAAAATAAATTCAACGGCATAGAAGATTGTACCTGTTTTTTATGGATTTTCGGCTGTTACTTCCTGGGCTAACCTGGAATCACCGGGAGTTTTTTCAAGATCCCTATCTAAAGAATATAAAGCATCGTTGCTGATTTTATCGCCACCGGCAATTTTCATTTTATTCAATAAGTCCAAAACAAGCGTTTCTTCTTCCGTTTGTTCTTTTACAAACCACTGCATAAAATTCCAGGTTGCCCAGTCTTCTTCATCAAAACTTAATTTTGCAATTTTATAAATTGCTTTTGTGTTATCCACTTCATGTGCAAAAACTTTTTCAAAACAATTATTGATACTTACCGGGTCCGCAGGCGGTGCCGGTATTGCGGCTATGATTACTTTACTTCCACGTTTTAAAATGTATTCCAGTATTTTCATCATGTGGTTGCGTTCCTCATGTGCATGCCTGAAAAGAAAATTGGCAACGCCAGCCATTCCATGTGCATCAGCCCATGCAGCATATGATAAATAAATTTGAGCAGCAGATGCTTCTTTTGTTATCTGTGTATTTAATGCTGCGGCAAGTGTTTTTGAAAGCCTGTTGGTATTCATATAATTTTATACGGATACTTTTGTAAATGTTAGCAGAAAAAATGTTTTTCTTTTAGCCTGCAGGCTATATGCAGCACTTTCATCCAGTACCAACATCTGACTTTTTCCAAGTTTTACAGACTGCCCGCCGGAAGTAAAGAGCATTTTGCCTTCAAGCACCTGTACGGTTATTTTACCATCTTTTTTTTGTTTAATCATCTCTGCACCTTTACGGATAGCATAGAGTACGATACGCATACTGCTTGTTTTAAGAATTGTGAGAGCATTGCGATCATTATCTTTCCAGGAGTTATCTTTTTTTATTTGTTTCAAAAATGAGCTTATGTCAATTTTATGTAAAGGAGCATCTATAATACGATCTCCCAAAGGCTGTAAAGCAACTTCAATTGTCTGTTGATCCATTTTTTTTAGTTTATACTTATTTAAAAATTATAATTCTTACTCAACTTTGAAAATAAAAAATGATTCATTGCTTTTTTGTTACGGAAAAGCAACTCCTGTCTATCCAGGTTAGATGAATAAAACCTACTTATTCTAAATTATCTTTCCCTATCAGCCTCCCGGATTTACTAAATAAAGAATAACAACAGCAATCAGTAATAGGGTTGCTAAAATGAGTGATGTTGAAAAACGGGGGCTTGTTATGTTCCGTCTCATAATTTAAAGTTTTATTATTAAATATTTTTATTACTTGCAATCCCTTTTTGAGGTACAGATTAATAAACTTCAATTACGTTATTAAATTTTCAGAGATCTTAAAGACCCCATTACACCAAATGCCTGGAGTAACCAAATGACTACAACAATCACGACTACAATGTTGAGGATGTTTTTTATTTTTCGATCCATCGGGATGTAAGTGTTTACAAGCCATAGAATAACGCCGACAACAATCAGTACAATTAAAATAGTTAATAAAGGCATAGCATATGTTTTAAATGATGAGTAGTAAAGGTGAGTTGATCCCGGCTTTCCAGTGTTATACAACAAGTGTATTTTGTTATATGATTCACACATTTGGCATCAGAGCCCGGGCAACAAAAATTCTAAATATTTGTCATAAAAAAAACCATCCGCTACCGTGAATGGCTTTTTTTAGAAGTACATCATTAATGTGTTAATGATGTTTGTGAAATTCAACTTAGGTTACGAATAAATATTTTTAAAGGTTCCTGACGTTCTGCCTGCCTTGCAGGCAGAACGAAAATAACAGGGTCAGGTACTACTGATAGATGACGATTTTATAATAGCAGGATAAGCAAAAGTATAACGATTATGATTGCACCAACTGACAGATAAACACCGCCACTGACCGCTTTCATTTCTTTTTTAATCGCTGTTACTTCTTTACGAAGACTTTTTTTCTCCAGCCTTGTAAGCTCAGATTTATCCATTGCTTTTATTTCTTCCAACCGTTGCATTAATTGCTGACCCCGTAATGATTCTGTTTTTGCATTGCTGGCGGTCTGCGAAGTCTCCGGAACAATAATAGTTGCACTGGCTGGTACAGCAATAGCTATAAACAAAGCAAGTGATAAAATACGAAGATTTTTTTTTGCTGTCATTTTCTTTTTTTTAAAATTTGATTTAGATTAGTTTCTGTCGGTTTATTATTCAGGCAAAAACTTTTGATTGCAGGATAAAGGTGAGAAGTGTTAATTGTATATATGTTACACCGTTTTACAATTAATTTACATGATTCACACATCCGGGGTTATCAGAACTATAAAATAGTGCCGATTTGAATTGTAATTCTCTGGAAACCCGAATATTCAGGTTTTTTTTATGTAAGTCTGTT
>JANLSA010000539.1:0-4732 GCA_031362085.1 Bacteroidota bacterium
ATCTGTAGAACCAGTGAATGCAATTTTATTTATATCAGGATGATTAACGATAGCTGCACCCGTAGCTCCTGCACCTGTAATAATATTTACAACACCCGGCGGCAAATCTGCTTCTTGTATTATTTCAGCTAATTTCAGTGCAGTTAACGAAGTAGTTTCAGCAGGTTTCAATACCACCGTATTTCCAGTTGCTATAGCCGGAGCTATTTTCCAAGCAGCCATGAGTAATGGAAAATTCCATGGAATTATTTGACCTGCAACGCCAAGTGGTTCAGTTCTACGATTTGGAAAAGCATATTCTAATTTATCGGCCCAACCTGCATAATAAAAAAAATGATTTGCAGCAGTTGGAACGTCAAAATCACGGCTTTCACGGATAGGCTTGCCACCATCCAGCGATTCAATGATACAAAGCTCCCTTGCTTTTTCCTGTATAATTCTTGCAATACGGAAAATATATTTTGCCCGTTCTTTTGCCGGCATTTTCTTCCAAACTTTTTCATAAGCATTGCGTGCCGCATGTACAGCTTTGTCTACATCAACAGCATTTGCATCTGCTATTTCACTTAGCTTTTCTTCAGTTGCAGGATCAATGGTGTCAAAGTATTTTCCACTGGAAGGCTTCACCCATTCACCATTTATAAATAAATCGTACTGTGGCTTAATAGTCGCTGCACTTTTACTTTCAGGAGCAGGCGCATATTTCCATGAAGTATCAAACTTTAGTTTGATCGTGTTGCTTTTCTTTTTTGAAATTGTTTTTGGCATTTTAATATTTTATTTATGTAATCAGCCCGGTTACTACTATCATCATTTGTTGCGTCGCACTCTTCATCGTTCGGTTCGCTTATCATCGTCTGTCAGCACGAAACTGTCCAAGCGATTTTTATTTTGTAAGTTCTCTTATTAATTCCTCTGTCTTTTTCTTTTTTATTTCGGGAGATTCTTGTTGTAAGTACTCCATTCCAAAAAAAGTATTTCCTTGTTTTCTGTTTTGTCTTGGTTCAATACTTTCAATAAGAATTGCCTCTAATGTGTCCGCTAAAACTTGAATGTCCAATCTTTCAAACTTTTTACGATTATATAAATGACCTTTATCATTTACAGAATAAAAGCCGTACCAAGAAAATCTGTCCCACCTGCCACTTAATCTATCAGCAGTGTGATGCTTTAACCGTTGTCCAAGTGTCTGCTCTATTGCTTGTCCGACATAAATTGTTTCTCTATTATCGTGTAAAAGATATATACCTCTTTGGTCGTTAAAATTTACTGCTGTTGCACCGACATATTGCAATCCTAATAAGTCAGGGGTAGATTTCCATAGTACAAGTTCTCTATTCCAATAAATGCCAAATGCGTTAATGATTCTATTATTTTCTGTTTGTGTTTGTGATTCTGTTTCTGGCAGCGAATCTGTTAGTACCTGATTTACTGCAATTGTTTTTGATTCAATAATAATATCGTCTTGTTTGTCAAGAAACTTTCTTAAAATAAATACCCCCACACCCGTTTTAGCGAAAGGGGATTTTTCTTTGAATTGATTAATATTAGAACCAAGAATTTTGTTAACCGTAGCAGCAGGTGTTGCACCTCCACCTTGTCTATATTCTTTTTCATAAATTCGTTCTGTAATTTCAGTATAATGAAGAGATGTTTTTGCATCCTCAAGAACTTTAGTAATTGCTTCTTCCCATTTTAAATTACCCATATAATTTTCTTTTATCGCCTACTGTTGTCGGGTTTCGGCTGTCCCGCTATCTAGTACAAAAGTTTTTTTTAAAATGACTGCAGTCTTCTTCTATTCAATTTTTTTTAGAATTCAATAATGAGCCTCAAAATTTCAGAATCCGAAGCCCCTCCAAAGGAGGGGTTTGGGGAGGCTTCTAATCCACACTAAAATAATTCGCAGCCTGGTAAATCCCTGTTTTCTCCTTAAGTATCTGCATCAGCACATCATTTGCTAAACTACTGGCGCCAAACCTGAACCATTCATTACTTAACCAGTCTTCGCCTAATGTTTCTTTTACCATTACTAAATAATGCAAAGCCAGTTTTGATTTTGAAATACCACCTGCGGGTTTCATTCCAATCATTTTTCCGGTAGCGTAATAAAAATCCCGGATTGCTTCCAGCATGACTAAGGTAACAGGCATGGTTGCAGCCGGAGCAATTTTTCCAGTGGATGTTTTAATAAAATCTGCCCCAGCATGCATAGCAATATCACTGGCTTTTCTTACTTTATCAAATGTTCCCAATTCACCGGTTTCTAAAATTACTTTCAATCTTGCATCACCACAGGCTTCTTTAATCGCTGCTATTTCATCAAAAACAAAATTATATTCGCCTTCATGAAATTTTCCGCGGCTGATAACCATATCTATTTCATCTGCACCCTGTGCAACCGCATATTTTGTATCACTAATTTTTACAGTTCTTGTTGATTGACCACTTGGAAAAGCGGTAGCAACCGAGGCTACTTTTACTCCTGAATCGCTTAACGCTTTTTTTGCAACTTTTACCATACTTGGGTACACACATATAGCTGCAACAGTCGGCAGACCGGGGTACGAATCATGCAAATGCATTGCTTTGTAACACAATTGTTTTACTTTTCCATCAGTGTCCTTACCTTCCAATGTAGTAAGATCTATCATATTGATTACAAGCTTCAAGCCGTTCAACTTGGTCTCTTTCTTAATGCTTCTTTTTGTAAAACGGGAAGCTCTTTCTTCCACACCTACCTGATCAATGCGGGATGGAAGAGTAAAATCGGTAACTCTATAAAGTGAATTGGCAACTGCCATCTTGAAATTTTATATTTGAATCAAAAGTAGCCAAATTTTTTTGTGAAAGATTATCCTCATTTTCCCGTCTAAAAAATTCCATTTATCAATTAATAAATCAGATTTTACCGGATTACCTTAAATTCGGCTTCCTAAAAATTAAAATGCAATGAGAAAAATGAAACAACCCTTACTGTTGACATGGGTATTATTAATGTGCTATACATTAAATGCTCAACCAACTTTTCCAGAAAATGGTGTGGCTGATCCCCGCCATGGACATTATGCTTTTACGAATGCAACAATTGTAAAAGATGCTACTACTACTTTAACCAATGCAACATTGGTAATCAAAGATGGTAAGATAACGGCTGTAGGCACTAATCTTAGTGTGCCTGCCGGTGCTTTAGAGATTGATTGCAAAGGCAAATATATTTATCCATCATTCATTGACATTTATTCCGACTATGGTACACCGCAACGGGCAGCAGGTACAGGTGGTGGGTTTGGAGGCGGCGGCTTTAATCAGGCTCCTCAATTGGAAACAGCTGTAAAAGGTCCGTATGGCTGGAATCAGGCAATTAAATCGGATGTAGAAGTGTATAAACTTTTTAGTGTAAATGAAACTACAGCTAAGCCAATGCGTGAAGCTGGTTTTGGCACCGTGCTTACACATGTAAAAGATGGTATTGCCCGCGGTACGGGTGCAGTTGTAACGTTGGCAAATGAAAAAGAAAATTTAGTAATCATTAAAGAAAAAGCTGCTGCTCATTATTCATTAAGTAAAGGAACATCAACACAAAGTTATCCCAGCTCTATGATGGGTACAATTGCTTTGCTACGCCAAACTTATCTGGATGCAGCATGGTATAAAAATAAACCTGTAATGGAGGGTTTCAATTTAACGCTGCAGGCCTGGAACGATAATCAAAACCTGCCCCAAATATTTGATGCAAGCGATAAATGGAATGACTTAAGAGCAGACAGAATAGGCGATGAGTTTGGCGTACATTATATCATTAAGGCCGGGCAAAATGAATATCAGCGTATAAAGGAAATGAAAGCAACAAACGCAACCTTTATTGTTCCGCTGAATTATCCCCAGGCTCAGGATGTGGAAGACCCCAATGATGCAAGATTTGTTTCGTTGGAAGATATGCAGCATTGGGAATTGGCTCCAACCAATCCTGCTGCATTTGAAAAAGCAGGTATTCCTTTTTGTTTAACTGCTTCTGATTTGCGTGCTGTAAATATTTTCTGGGCCAACCTCCGTAAAGCAATGGAATATGGATTATCGGAAACTAAAGCAATGGAAGCTTTAACTAAAACTCCGGCAACCACTTTAGGTATTTATGATAAAGTTGGAAGTCTTGATGCCGGAAAATTTGCAAACTTTTTAATTACAAACGGACCCATCTTTAATGAGAAAACAAATATTCTTTATAATTATATTCAGGGTATTAAATACAATGTAAAGGATGAAATGAATGTAGCCGGTATTTATAATCTTTCAATTAATAAAGATGGGGCTACTGAAAATTATACATTGGATGTAAAGAGTGCAAGCTCTGTTGTTATGTCTGCAAAAGACACTTTAAATACAAAATTTAGTTTCGATGGTAAACAAATAAAACTTTCATATGCTCCGATGCAGAGAAGACAAAGACCTGCTGGCATACCTTCTGATGTGCCAAGACCAGTAGGAGGAGGTGGTGGATTACCACGAGGTTTTGGAGGTGGAGCCGAAGTAACATTACCGGCATCTGCAACAAGATTAAGTGGTATAAGCAATGGAACAGAATGGAATGGAACCGGTGTTGATTCGTTGGGAAATTCAATGACATGGACTGCAATTTTTGTAAAAGCAGCCGAAGTAAAAGCTGATAGTGTAATTAAAAAAGCAGTACCTGTTATAGGAAAAGTTACTTATCCATCCTTGCCATTTGGAT
>JANLSA010000568.1:0-3620 GCA_031362085.1 Bacteroidota bacterium
CATTGGACTTTGCAGGCTATTGGGTTCATCGTCTTCAGCATGTTATGAATTTTTTCTGGAATGGTCATATTGTACATCACAGCAGCGAAGAATTTAATCTTGCCTGTGCATTGCGCCAGAGTATTTCATCTGTTGTAAAAACATTTGCCATTTTTCTTTTACCGGCAGCACTACTTGGCGTACCGGCAAATGTAATAGCTGTAGTGGCACCGCTTCATTTATTTGCACAGTTCTGGTATCATAACCAGCATATTAATAAAATGGGCTTCTTAGAAAAAATTATTGTTACCCCTTCTCATCACCGGGTACATCATGCCATCAACAAAGATTATATTGATAAAAACTATGGACAGATTTTTATTTTCTGGGATAAATGGTTTGGTACATTTCAGGAAGAAATATCAACTGTGCCACCCGTATATGGTATCACAAGACCGGTACGGACATGGAATCCCATTAAAATAAATTTTCTTCATGTGTGGTTATTGATGAAAGATGCATGGCATACGAATAGCTGGAAAGAAAAATTCACACTCTGGTTCCGGCATACAGGCTACCGCCCGGCTGATGTAGCTGCAAAATATCCGGTTTATAAAATTGAGGATGTATATCATTTTGAAAAATATGATACAAAATCATCGACAGCATTAAATGCCTGGTGCTGGTTTCAAATGGTACTTATTTTACTTTTTGTAAGTTATCTTTTTGGATATATCGCTCCCATTAATAAAATTGACAGCAATTTAATTTATTATTACGGCGCATTTATTTTTCTTACGGTTTATGCACTTTCCGAATTGATGGATAGGAACCAGTATGCGATTATTTGGGAGACTATAAAAAATGCAGCGGGGATTTATTTTATTTATTCTAAAGGTGATTGGTTTGGTTCTGATACTATTTTATTTTCTTCTCTAAAATATTTATTGGTTGTTTATTTCCTCGTTACCGAATTAGTTACAGTCTGGTTTGTACTAAAGCATGCTCGGGAAGACAAGCCAGTGCCAGTCCGGGTATAAAAGTTTTTTTCACCACTACTATAAGCCACAACAAGCCGGTTTTTCTCCGTTTGTCCCAAGAAATTTCCGAGGGAGAAAAATATTTTTAGCTTTCATGCAACATTCTTTTAAATCTTTTTACTTTATATAAAACCGATTGCCTGGCTTTAACCGCTATCATACTTTCAACTGATGTCTTAATACAGCAATGCGTGGATGGAAAACCATCTGCCTATCGCTCCCTGTATGACCGATATGCAAAGGCTATGTTCAATACAGCATTAAGGATTACAGGCCGTGTACCAGATGCTGAAGATATTTTACAGGAATCATTTACTGATGCCTTTTTGCAGTTGGGAAGTTTTGAAAACAAATCAACCTTCGGCGCCTGGCTCAAACAAATTGTTGTTTACAAAAGCATCAATTTTTTAAAAAAGAAAAAACTGAGCCTGATAGATTTGGATAATACATGCGACGTAGCTGATGAAAATGAAATTGATGAAGAAGCTCTGTGGTTTACGGTGGATATTATTAAACAAAACATACAGGAATTGCCCGACGGATACAGAACTGTTTTGTCATTGTATTTGCTGGAAGGATATGACCATGAGGAAATAGCAGAAATATTGAATGTGGCTCAGTCAACCGTAAGGACTCAGTATATCAGGGCAAAACAAAAATTAGTATCTCTTATAAAAGAAAACGCAATACATGAACAATAATCTTGAAAAATTTATTCAAAAGAACCGTAGGGAATTTGATACAGAATCCCCTTCTGCGAGTGTATGGAATGCTATTGAGAAAAATGTTCCTACTAAAAAAGAAGCGAAGATTTATTCGATGCGTGATATGCTAAAATGGTGTGTTGCTGCCGTTGTTTTATTTGTTGCTATGACATCAGTTTATTTTTTATATATTAAAAAGTATCCCGATAGCTATCGGGATGAAAATTCAATACCTTCAAACGGACAAGAGTACGTAGTTAAAACTATAAATCCCGATGATATAAGTGGCATAGCTCCGGAACATGCTGCAGAAATCAAAAAGATTTATAGTTCAATTGCCAGTGGTCAACAGGAGTTAAAAAATGCTGCGGCAGATCATCCTGAATTGTATATGCAATTTCTGAATGACCTGGTAGTATTAGACAGTTCTTACCGCTCGCTGCGCAACCAGGCACTGGTATCTCCCAACAGGGATGTAATTATCAAAGCCATGATGCAGAACCTGCAATTGCAGGCAGAATTGATTTATCGCCAGTTGACGATTACGAATGAAATCAAACAACAAAAAACAAAACAAAATGAAAAAGTTATTTAAACTTAGTTTAACCCTGGCATTGTTATTTTCAACGATAGTATTGTTTGCACAGGATGAAAAACAGAAGGAGAAAAAAAGGTACGAGCATTTTAAAGAACGTACTATTTCCAAAACTTATCCTGCCAGCGGTAATACCCTGAAAATTGATAACAGCTTTGGTGATGTAATTGTAACCACCGGTGGAAGTGAAATTAAAGTGGACATCCATATCGAAGTAAGTTCGACTGATAAAGAGCATGCTGAAAAAATTTTTAAAAATATTGATGTAACTGACAGCAAAAGCGGCAACCAGGTAAATTTTAAAACCACCACTAACAAAAAAGACAAGAACGATTATGACTGCAAAAACTGCAAGAGTAATATGAGCATCAATTATACTATTCAGTTACCGGCTAATACATCGCTTAACATCGAAAATCAATTTGGATCCATTAAAATACCAGACTATAGCGGTACTGTTTCTTTAAGCAGCAAGTTTGGATCACTAACAGCAGGTAACCTGCCAAAAACAGATAAACTGAATATAGAATTTGGCAATGCTGAAATCAAAAGCGTCAGCAACGTCAACGCAGTATTTAAATTTTCAAAAATTAATGTTGAAAATATTTCAGGAAGCAATAAAATTGATATGGAGTTTTGCAGTTTCAGCAAAATGAACCTAACCAGCGATCTAACATCCCTTACTATCCGGGAATCATATAGTACCATTAACCTGCGACCTGCAGTTAATCTTTCTGCTAATTATAATATCAGTACCAGTTTTGGCTCCTTTAAAAATAAAACCAATGCTGATATTAAACGTACAGATACACCTGACAAATATGGCCCTGATTCAGATAAAAAATATGAAGGTAAATCAGGATCTGGCGCCGCAAAAATAGATGTGAAATCAAGCTTCGGAACTGTTATACTAGGCGATGCTACCGAAGAAGAAATGAAATCGAAAAACAAAGAGAAGAATAAAGAAAAGAAAATTGAAATTTAAATTTTTCATGTGTGTGTGTCGGGCATTGTTAATTAAAAATTGCAATGCCCTTTTATTTTCCTAACAATATTTACAGAAATAATCTCAGGGCCGTATCAGGCATTCTGTTTTCTTACATACTTTGTAAGTATTACAATCACCTGTCCTCCTATCCTTCCTTCGATTTGTGAAGTATTATTTTCTACGATACGAATATTTCTTACAACAGTACCCAGCTTGGCATTAAATGTACTCCCTTTTACGTCAAGAGATTTTATTAAAACCACTGTATCTCCATTTTGCAATACAACACCAAAACAATCTTTGTGGATATCAGT
>JANLSA010000003.1:0-3218 GCA_031362085.1 Bacteroidota bacterium
TCTTCAACGATGAACCGGATATGTTCTTTCAATTAACCAACGGTCAGTTTGCAATTTTTTTTCCGGAAGATGTGCATGCACCCATGATTGGCGATAATGAAATAAAAAAATTGGTAATCAAAGTAAAAATTCAATAATGAATAATCCTCAACAAATTTCAGATGCAATCGTCCGGCAGGGAATGCTTCCTTTATATTTTAATACTGATGAAACGGTAAGTGTAGATATATTAAAAGCCATTTATAAAGCAGGTGTTAAAGCGGTTGAATATACGAACCGGGGCGAAGCGGCATTAAAGAACTTTACAAAAATGGTACAAATAAGAAATGCAGAGATGCCAGATATATTACTGGGTGTAGGCACTATCAAAAATCTACAGCACGCAGAAGATTATATGAATGCAGGAGCTGATTTTTTAGTAAGCCCGGGTTTTGTAAAAGAAGTGGCTGATTATGCAGTCGGGAAAAATATTTTCTATGCACCCGGTTGTATGACGCCATCCGAAATCATTGCTGCAGAAAATGCAGGCATAAAATTCATTAAACTTTTTCCCGGTAATATGCTGGGACCTGAATTTTTGAGTAGTATTAAAGATATCTTTCCAAAACTGTTATTTATGCCCACCGGTGGAGTAGATACTACTAAAGAAAATATTGAAGGTTGGTTTAAAGCAGGAGTTTGTGCTGTCGGCATGGGCAGCAAACTGATCAGTAAAAAATTAATGGAAGCAAAAGATTACAATACGATAGAACAGGAAACAAAAAAAGTTTTGGAATTAATTCAAGCCATAAAAAAATAACTGCACATGACACAGCAAGCCATAGGAAAATACAGGTGGACAATTTGCTCTTTACTTTTTTTTGCTACAACTGTCAATTACCTCGACAGGCAGGTGCTAAGTTTATTACAACCTTACCTTGCAGAAAAATACAATTGGACAAATACAGACTATGCAAATATTACATCCGTATTTCAGTTTGGCTATGCACTCTCACTTTTATTTGCCGGAAGAATAATCGATAAACTGGGTACCAAAAAAGGATATACGTGGGCAATTATTATTTGGTCACTTGCAGCAATGATTCATGCACTCGCAATTCCAATTGGCGAAGGAATTTCTGCTGTATTAGGTTGGTTTGGCATTGCCGGTTTTTCTGTATCTGTAATGGGATTTATGTTTTCGAGAGCCATACTTGCATTTGGCGAAGCAGGAAATTTTCCGGCAGCTATAAAAACAACTGCAGAATATTTCCCAAAAAAAGAACGATCACTTGCCACAGGCATTTTTAATTCAGGAACAAATGTAGGAGCCATACTTGCCCCGCTTACCGTACCATGGATAAGAGTAAACTGGGGTTGGGAATCGGCGTTTATTATAATGGGTGTTATTGGGTTTCTATGGCTGATTTTTTGGTTTAAGTATTATGAAAAACCTGAAATGCAAAAAAAACTTTCTGCTGCAGAATTTGAATATATCAATTCAGGAGAGGAAGAAAAAGGAGCCGAAGTATTGGGAGATGAGAAAAAAACTTCATGGATGAAGTTGTTTGGCTATAAACAAACCTGGGCTTTTACATTTGGAAAATTTATGACCGATGGGGTATGGTGGTTTTTTCTTTTCTGGTTGCCATCCTATTTAAAAGTACAATATGGAATAGTTGATAAAGCAGTGATGCTGCCACTGGCATTTTTATATTCATTGGCAATGATAGGTAGTATTGCTGGTGGTTGGTTCCCGGTATATTTTATTAAAAAAGGATATAACGCTTATGATGGAAGAATGAAGGCCATGTTACTGATTGCATTTTTTCCTCTGGTTATTTTATTGGCACAACCGCTTGGCAGTATCAGTTACTGGTGGCCTGTACTTTTAATAGGCATAGGTGCATCTGCACACCAGGCCTGGAGTGCAAATATCTTTACAACCGTTTCAGATATGTTTCCTAAAAAAGCAATTGCATCTGTTGTGGGCATTGGGGGTATGGCTGGTGGAATAGGTGGAGTGGTAACTTCAAAATTAGGCGGTGCATTGTTTGATCATTACAAAAAGCTGGGGCATATAGAAACAGGATACACAATTATGTTTTCTATTTGTGCGGTTGCATATCTTATTGCCTGGTTTGTTATGAAATCATTAGTGCCAAAATATAAACCGATTACAGGTTTATAATCATAAACAAATAACAGGATTTTGTTTTTAAGTCTGTATGATTGGGAGTGTTTCTGTAATCCACACCTATTATTTCTTATGATCTTTTATAATTCTTCGGGGTTATTATTCTTTTTAACAGGATGTATTATTATCGCTATTTTTAAAGTAAGTATAATTTTATGAAAAAATTTATTAGTGCTCTTGTTTTATTACTCATTGTTTTTGCAAACGGAGTTGCACAAAAAAGTAACTCAGCAAAAAATGATATGGCCCGGATTATTGATGAGCAATTCAATTTTGCGGCTCAGCAATACAGGGTATTAAGTAAAAATGTACCTGGTGATGTTATGCCCAAAACATTTAATTCAAAAACAAATAAAGTGGAAACGAGTAATACGAAATGGTGGTGCAGTGGTTTTTTCCCGGGATCCTTGTTGTATATATATGAGTACACAAGGGATGCTGAAATAAAAGCAGAAGCAGAAAGACGATTGGCAATTTTAGAAAAAGAAAAACATTATACCGGAAATCACGATTTGGGTTTTATGATGTACTGCAGTTTTGGTAATGCATACCGGTTATTTGGAAAACCCGGAGATAAAGCTACGATTGATACAGCGGCAGCTTCACTGGCCACACGGTACCGCCCTTCAATAAAAGTCATTCAAAGCTGGGACAGCAGTAAAAATTTTAGATGCCCGGTAATTATAGACAATATGATGAATCTGGAATTGATGAACTGGGTAACGGATAACGGGGGAAATGCACGGTATAAAGAGATTGCAATTACACATGCAAATACTACTTTGCAAAATCATTACAGACCCGATTATAGTGCATATCATGTTTTGGATTATGATTTGGCATCCGGTAATGTGGCACGCAAAAAAAATCACCAGGGAGCTTTTGATTCATCAGCCTGGGCACGGGGTCAGGCATGGGGCTTTTATGGTTATACCATGATGTATCGTTTTACAAAAGATAAAAAATATTTGCAGCATGCAAAAAACATTGCCGGATTTTTAATGCACCATCCTCACTTACCCGAAGACAAAATTCCCTTTTG
>JANLSA010000022.1:0-5641 GCA_031362085.1 Bacteroidota bacterium
CCGGCGAAGCGATCGGAACATTTTCTATCATCACCAAACCGGCAAATTCGTTGATGGCAAAAATTCATAATGGTGGGGCAAACAGTAACCGGATGCCGCTGATACTAACAAAAGAACTGGCAGAAAAATGGCTAACGAAAAAGTTAAGCGATGAAAACATAAATGAAATAATAAACTATGAATTTCCTGCAACAGAAATGGAAGCGTGGCCGGTAAATACAATCCGTACACGAAAGGAGGACAACGAAAATGTGATTAAAGAAATGAAGTATGAAAATTTTTCGGGGATATAATTTTCATCTTTCAGACAATTAGTGTTCATTTATTGCCAAAATAAAACCTAACTGATATGCGTTTATTTATTTTGTTGTTGCTTTTGTCTTCCACTTCATTTGCACAACAAAAGCCAAACATTATTTACATCATGAGTGATGACCATGATGCTGACGCTATCAGTGCATATAATAAAAATTTTATTTCCACTCCCGGTATTGACAGGCTTGCAAAAGAAGGAATGCTTTTTAAAAACGCATTTGTCGGTAATTCAATTTGCGGACCTGCAAGGGCTACTTTACTTACCGGTCAGCATTCACATAAAAATGGAATGCGGGATAACCGGACAAGATTTGATTCCTCAAAAATTACAATGCCTTTTTTATTACAGCAGGCAGGTTATCAAACAGCCATTGTTGGTAAATGGCATTTACAATCTTATCCGAAGGGTTTTGATTACTGGAAAATTTTACCTGGGCAGGGATTATATTATGATCCCCGAATGATAGATATGGATGGTGATACAACAGTATTGAAAGGATATGCTACCGATGTAATAACTAATGAAGCTATCAACTGGCTTGATAACAGAAATAAAGAAAAACCATTTCTATTATTGCTGCACCATAAAGCACCGCATCGGAATTTTGTTCCCAAACTGGAATGGATAGAAATATTTTCTAAAAAACATTTCCCTGAACCAGCCACTTTGTTTGCGGACATGAATAAACACAGTAAAGCATGGCAAACACAAAAGATGAGTATATTAAAAGATATGACACTTTGTACAGATCTGAAAGTTGATCCTTCCATTCTTTCTCAATTAGCAGGTTTCATTATTGATTCAGCTGACATCCGTGGCTATCATGCAACAATGAACCGCATTCCTTCAGAAGATAGAAAAAGGATGAAAGAAATTTATTCAGAAAGAGGCAACCAGTTGATAAAAGCTTGGGGAAATGACAGCCTTGTTTTAAAATTAAAATACCAATGGTATATGCAGGATTATATGGCCTCTGTTGCTTCCATTGACGGGAACATTTCTAAACTGCTTGACTATTTAGATAAAAATAATTTAGCGAATAATACAATAGTAATGTATACCAGCGATCAGGGAATGTATCTTGGAGAAAATGGCTGGTTTGATAAACGATGGATGTATGATGTATCTATGCAAGCTCCCTTATTAATACGCTGGCCCGGTAAAATAAAAACTGGCTCAATAAATACTTCCCTGGTACAGAATATAGACTTTGCACCAACTATGCTCGATGTTGCAGGTATTCCTGTTCCGGCCTGGATGGATGGAATCAGTATCAAACCAGTGTTAACCGGAAAAACAAATTCATTGCCAAGAAAAAATCTTTACTACCATTATTATGAATTCCCGATAGATCATTATGTGCTGCCACATCTTGGCATCCGGGGCGAACATTATAAACTAATCTATTTTTATACGGTTGATGAATGGGAGTTGTATGATTTGAAAAATGACCCTGCAGAACAAAAAAATTTGTATGCCTCAGCAGCATACCAGTTGGTAGCACAGCGGATGAAAAAAGAATTGCTAAATCTCCGGAATAAATATGATGATCATGAACAGGCAGGAGATTTGAAATAAAAATTATGTCCGATCGAAATATTTTATTTGGCATTGATATCTTTCTTGCACAATCACATCTTTATAAAAATTACAGGATTGGTTTGGTTGCCAATAACGCAGCAGTTACTTCGTTGGGGGAGTTGTCAAGAGTGGCGCTACTCAAAGCTGGCTTTACTATCACAAAACTTTTTTCACCGGAACATGGGTTAACTACAAAGGGAGCAGATGGCTCTTTTCAGAAAAACTCAATTGATCCTGTTACTGGTTTGCCAGTAATAAGTTTATATGGAGAAAAATTAAAGCCTTCTGAAAATGATTTAACTGGTCTGGATATAATTGTATTTGACATTCCCGATGTGGGAGCAAGATTCTATACTTATTTATGGAGTCTTACTTGTATAATGGAGGCATGTGCTGAATCCCGCAAACCATTGATCATTCTTGACAGACCAAATCCACTTAGCGGAAACCTGCTATTAGCAGAAGGGCCAATGCTCGATGAAAAAAATTGTTCGTCTTTTATCGGAAGATGGGGTATTCCAATACGACATTGTTGTACATATGGAGAGTTGGCAAAATATTTTTCGGTAAATAAAAATTTTGTTCTTGATCTTACGGTAATAAAAAATGAAACCTGGGACAGAGAAAAATCAGTTGTTGGAAAAGATTGGAGATTTACACCAACATCTCCTGCCATTACAGATACAGAAACCGCATTGCTTTATCCGGGAATGGGGTTAATGGAGGGAATAAATATAAACGAAGGAAGGGGAACTGATACTCCGTTCAAAGTTTTTGGTTTACCCGGGCTGGATGCTGAATTGTTATTAAAAGAGTTCTGCTCACTAGGGTTGCCGGGGATAAATGCCACAACCTGCAGTTATATACCCAATGACTCACTTTATAAAAAAGAACTATGTAATGGTTTCAGGCTAAGTGTTACTGATGCTGATTCTTTTCGGCCAGTTTTGACAGGACTCGAATTACTCAGATTAATTATTAATCTTTTCCCGGATAGTAAAGAGAGATTATATAAAACAGTTGCTAACCCAACCGGTAAAAATCATTTGGACAAACTTACCGGGATATTTAATTCGTTTCATAAAATTAAAAACGGGGAGTTTTTAAAACAGCATTACTCGACCAGCAACTGGCAGGAAACAATCAAGCCTTATTTGCTTTACTGATATTTCTTCATCAAATCGAATAGAATCTTTTTATCAGTTTCATTTATGATATTAATTGTATCCTGCGGCACAAAATGAATTTTATATGACTGAATAGCAATTTCAGGTTTTGAAATATTATATCCAACAATTCGCAATGCTTGTACAGGATTAAAATCAACCGGCACATGCACATTTGTTGTATCATACCAGTAACCAAAACCTTTATCCGCTAATGTTTTCCAGGAAAAATAACGGCTTGGATCTACTTTTCTACCTGGCGCCACATCAGCATGACCCACAAAATTTGCCTGTGGAATACTATATGCTTTTTTTAATCTTTCCAATAACAGCAACAGGCTATTTATTTGCGCTTCAGAAAAGGGTTCACTTCCATTGTTATCAATTTCAATTCCAATACTGGATGAATTTAAATCTGAGGCGTTGCCCCATTTGCTTACACCAGCATGATGTGCTCTCAATAAATCATTCAGCATATGATGCACCATTCCATCTTTGCAAATAACATAATGTGCACTTACCTGGGTACGGGTAAGTGTAAAGGTTTTTAAAGTCTGCTCGCAACTGTTTTGAGCCGTGTGATGAATAACAACAAAATTTGGCCGGCGCATAGAAAAATTTGTTGTACCCACCCAATCCGTTGCATAATTCAAACCAGCAGAATCTTTCAATGGGTATTCATTCAGCAACTTTCCAAATGCTTTCGCTTGTTTTTTATAAATTTTATTTGTTGCCTGGTATGCATTCTGTGTGCAACTTGTAATAAGAAAGATCGTAAAAATTAAAATAGGAAAACCATAAGCTTTTTTAGTAATCATTGTAACGCATTTAACTTTCTGAAAAGTAAGAATAATTTCATTAACTTTTTTTAAATTATAGTCATAACAAAGTAAACCGGATTAAGATATGAAAGTAAGCTGGAAATATTTTAACAGGAAGATGTAAATAATTATTCAGGAAATAAAAAATAGAAAGAGAAGGAGGGGGTTATGTGAAAAAAAATTAAAAAAAGCCGTACTGAAAATTCAGAACGGCTTTATATAATAAAAACGATCTTCTAATAATCATACACCACCAACTTTCCATCAGCATCATAATAACTGTATTCAGTTTTTCCCTGAATAATATCTTTAATTCTGAAAATATCTTTTACCGTTTTGGGTACTTCTATTTTTATTGCATCTTCAAATTTTGTACCTGGCCGGCGTTTAAAAATTGAATCTAAAACGTTTCTTGGCAATTTATCTTTTAGTATAGGAGTTCTTGTATCCCTTCTTTCACCATTGGCATGATAGATAGCGGTTGACCGGTAAAATCCATTTCCAAAAGTTGCTGTCCAATCGCTACGGTATTTTGTCCAATATACATTCGTTGCATTGGGGTAATCCCGTTGAAAAGAAGACCTCACTTTTGCAGGTTGATTTTTTGATGGCTTTGCACCGGCGCCATTATCGCTTGTTCCCTCCCAAATTTTTTTATCATGATCCGTTTTTTCCTTTTTCTCCTTTTCGATCTTTTCTTTGTCTTCTTTGTTGCCCGAATTCCCTGAATTGCCTGAGTTTCCAGGGTTGGTTGAGTTTTCAGATTTCCCTTTTTGTTTGTCTTTACCCTTTCCACCACTATTGCCTTGTGCTAGTATTGATAAACTGACAGTAAAAGCGGTAAGTAGCACTAATATTTGTTTCATTGTTTTCTTTTTTTCTTTTTATTTAATAAATCATGCCAAAAAACAGGACGGCTCTTTATTCAATTCGGTTGCAAACATGGCTTTTACATATTTCTCCGGTACTGTCCTCCCACTTCATACAGGGCATTTGTTATTTGCCCAAGCGAACAGTACTTTACTGTTTCCATTAACTGTTCAAAAAGGTTTTCATTTTTTATTGCTACTTCTTTTAACTTTTTTAATTCCGAATCAGATTTTGATTCATTTCTTTTACAGAAAGCATGCAGGTTTTTTATCTGCTGCTCTTTTTCTTCTTTGGTACTGCGTATTACTTCACCTGGAATTATAGTTGGCGAACCTTGTTTATTTAAAAAAGTATTTACACCAATAATAGGAAACTCACCGGTATGTTTCTGATGTTCATAAAACAAACTTTCTTCCTGAATTTTATTTCGTTGATACATTCTTTCCATTGCACCCAGTACGCCGCCTCTTTCAGTAATACGGTCAAATTCTGTTAATACGGCTTCTTCAACCAGATCAGTTAATTCTTCAATTGCAAAACTTCCCTGGTTAAAATTTTCTGTCTTTCCAGTACCTAACTCACGGTTAATAATTAATTGGATAGCCATTGCCCGTCTTACGCTTTCTTCAGTCGGGGTTGTTATTGCTTCGTCATACGCATTTGTGTGAAGCGAATTACAATTATCATATATTGCATACAAAGCCTGCAGTGTTGTACGGATATCATTGAAATCTATTTCCTGTGCATGCAAACTTCTGCCCGATGTCTGAATATGATACTTCAACATCTGACTTCGTTTGTTGGCTTTGTATTTATACTTCATTGCCTTTGCCCAGATTTTTCTTGCTACTCTTCCAATAACACTATACTCAGGGTCCATTCCGTTA
>JANLSA010000031.1:0-1772 GCA_031362085.1 Bacteroidota bacterium
GATGCATTGTTCTTAATATCCCTTACCAAATCTGATATTGCCATATTGGGTTTTAACCCTACAAAAGCATGAATATGGTCAGGCATACCATTAACAATAATTGGCTTTTGTCCTTTACCTTTAATAATTCCGGTCATATACTTATGTAGTTCAGTTTTCCAGCTATTTGCAATAAGATTCTCTCTGCTTTTTACAGCAAAAACAATCTGAATATAAATTTGCGAAAATGTTCCGGGCATGATGAATAAATTTTGTGTTTAGATATGTCACCCCTTCGGGGTTATTTTCAACAATTTACACTAAACTATAATAATTACAACCCTTCGGGTTTGAGACCAGCACCTCAAAATAAGAATTAGCCGAAAACTGAAATCGGAATTTCATCGCATGCATCCATCTTTAATTTGCCTATATACAACAGCTAACTTCTTGCTTCTTTCTTACATTTGCAAAGTGAAACAATTTGAAGTTCCCATTTTTTACAGAAGCCCGTTGATTTCGGCTATTAAAAAAAAGCGTAAAGAAATTGATAAGATGAAGAAGCCTGCCTTGCCGGCAGGCAGGGATTTCTCACCTACTCTTCTTGATTTTGGGTCAGTTCAAATCTATCTTGCCCGTCATTTTGGTTTTTGCTATGGTGTGGAAAATGCAATTGATATTGCCTTTCGGACCGTAGAAGAAAATCCCGGCAAAAGAATTTACCTGCTAAGCGAAATGATTCATAACCCCCAGGTGAATGCAGACCTTCAGGCTCATGGAATTCAGTTTATGCAAGATACGTATGGCAAACAATTAATTTCTTTCGATGAAATAAACAAAGAAGATATTGTCATTATACCGGCATTTGGCACCACACTCGAAATCGAAGGCCGATTAAATAAAAAAGGTATTCAAACGGAAAAATATAATACGACCTGTCCTTTTGTTGAAAAAGTATGGAACCGAAGTGAAGATATTGCAAAGAAGAATTACACAATTGTTATTCATGGCAAGCCAAATCATGAAGAAACAAGAGCAACATTTTCTCATGCAGCAGCCAATGCCGCTTCGGTTGTAGTAAAAAATATGGATGAAACAAAAGAGTTAGCAAAATATATTACGGGTGAAAAAGCATTTGATAATTTTTATTCGGAGTTTGCCGGGCAATATTCAATTGGATTTGATGCAGCAAAGGATTTACAACGAATCGGAGTAGTGAATCAAACTACTATGCTTGCCAGTGATACACAAGCCATCTCCGATTTTTTAAAACAAACCATGCAGCAACACTTTAGTTTGGATGAAAAAAATATTGAAGAACGATTTGCCGATACCCGGGATACGCTTTGCTATGCTACCAACGATAATCAAACAGCTGTAACGGGTATGTTAGAAACTCAAGCGGATTTAGCAATAGTTGTTGGCGGATACAATTCTTCCAATACTTCACATTTGGTAGAACTCTGCGAAGAAAAATTACCCACCTATTTTATCAATAATGAAGAGAAAATAATTTCAGCGAAAGAAATACGGCATTATAATTTTCATGCTAAAGAAGAAATAATAACCACGGGCTATCTGCCACAAAAAAATCCAGTTAAGATTTTAATCACCAGCGGCGCATCTTGCCCCGATGCATTGGTAGAAGGGGTGATTAATAAATTAGTGAATTATTTTCCAACTCAAATAACATCAAATAATTTAATCAAAAATTTTTTTGAATAAAAAAAATGCCCTGATCGATAAAGGGCATTTCCAGGTTTTTTCATTGCTGTTTTATTTATAAAGCAATT
>JANLSA010000358.1:0-2749 GCA_031362085.1 Bacteroidota bacterium
AATTAAAAAAGAAAAAAGGATAAGTAAAAAGAAATTATTGCATCGAAAATTTAATGAACAAAATAGTATTAAGTTTGGTTTAGATATAAATAAACTGTTAGTACCAACCCCACCGATGGAATGTGATGCAACTGGTCTAGAAAATTATCGTAAGAAGAGTGTAGTAGGAAGCTGGTTTGGTTCATTTGGAGATGCTCCCGGTGGTTTCAGTGAAGAGATAAAAGAATTCCAGGTTTCTATTGGATCAGAATACTGGTATAACAATCAGTTTGCTTTACGTGCAGGCTACTTTTTTGAAGATAAAACAAAAGGTAACCGTAAATATTTCACGATGGGTGTTGGAGTAAATTATAATGTTTTTGGATTCAACTTTAGTTACCTTATCCCTTCAGGTAGTGGTGTAAACCGCAATCCACTTTCAAACACACTACGTTTCTCAGTTTTGTTTGATCTGGATGGAGGTAGTGCCGGCGAAAAAAAATAATTTAATTCTTAAATAAAAAAAATGCCCCGAAGTACTTCGGGGCATTTTTTTTATTTTCCACGGTTATATAAAAAGCCCGATTCCAAACTTGCTTGCCGGCCGGCAGGTTACTAATTCCCAATTCCTTTCCTGATATTTGCTTAATAATAAATTGATATGAGTTACAGAATTGGTTTTGGTGTGGATTATCATCAGTTGATGGAAGGAAGAGATCTCTGGATTGGCGGCGTTAAAATTCCACATCATAAAGGATCCTTAGGTCATAGCGATGGAGATGTATTGCTTCATGCCATTTGCGATGCAATGCTGGGTGCATTAGCACTCGGCGATATTGGAATTCATTTTCCCAACACAGCAAGCGAGTATAAAAACATTGACAGCAAAATTCTTTTGCAAAAAACATTTCAGTTAATTAAAAATGAGAGATATAAAATTGTAAATGTAGACAGTACGGTATGTCTGGAATTGCCAAAAATTAAACCCTATACCGATGAAATGAAAAAACGAATTTCATCAATACTTGAAGTAACCGAAAAAGATATTTCTGTAAAGGCAACAACAACTGAAACGATGGGATATGTAGGAAGAGAAGAAGGGTTGCAGGCTTACGCAACAATATTAATTCAAAGCATATAATTTTTCAAAAGCAAAATTATGAAATCAAACCGCCGAAAATTTCTCCGCAATCTGACTATTGGAGCAGGTGCAGTAACAACATTGCCAGTATTTGCAAATGTAAAAAACGACGAGAGTGATCTGATTGATAAAATGGCTTCGTATGAAAATGAAAAGCAAACATTTAATATGTGCGGCTATGCAGCTCCTAAATTAGATGTAGTAAGAATAGGCGTTGTTGGTTTAGGTATGCGTGGTTCCGAAGCAGTGGAAAGATTAAGTTATATAGATGGAGTAGAAATTACTGCGCTATGTGATAAATATCCTGACCGGGTACAAAAATCACAGAAGACTTTAGAAAAAGTATCAAGACCAAAAGCAAAAGAATACAGCGGCGATGAAGGATATAAAGCATTATGCGAAAGCAATGATGTTGATCTTGTTTATACACCTACTCCTTGGCATTTGCATACACCCGTTGCATTGCATGCAATGAAGAATGGTAAACATGCTGCTACAGAAGTTAATGCCGGAAAAACAATTGATGAATGCTGGCAATTAGTAGAAACATCGGAGAAAACGAAAAAGCATTGTATGATGCTGGAAAATTGTTGTTACGATTTTTTTGAAATGCTCACATTAAATATGGCGAGGCAAGGAATGTTTGGAGAATTAGTTCATGCTGAAGGTGCCTATATCCATGATCTTACTAAAGACTGGCTGTTTAATAAAAAAGCGTATGCTGATATGTGGCGTTTAAAAGAAAATATTGGAAAAAATGGAAACTTATACCCCACACATGGTTTAGGTCCAATTGCTCAATGTATGAATATTAACCGTGGCGATAAATTTGAACACCTGGTAAGTATGAGCACCAATGATTTTACCTTGAACAATTTGGCAAAAGAAATGGCAGCAAAAGATGATTTCTTTAAAGATTATGTTGACAAGCCTTACCGGGGTAATATGAATACGACATTAATCCGATCTAATAAAGGTAAAAGCATTATGGTGCAGCATGATGTATCATCGCTTCGTCCTTATTCAAGAATTCATCTGGTAAGTGGTACAAAAGGGGCAGCTCAAAAATGGCCTGGACCGGAGCGGATTGCATTTGGTCATAGTTGGATAAAAGAAGAAGAGCTGAAAAAATTGTATGATACTTATTCACCACCAATCATAAAACATATTGGTGAAATAGCAAAAGAAGTAGGTGGCCATGGAGGTATGGATTTTATTATGGACTGGCGTTTGATTGATTGTTTAAGAAATGGCCTGCCACTTGACCAGGATGTATACGATGCGGCTGCATGGAGTTCTGTTTTTGCATTAAGCCAGAAATCAGTTGCTGCAAAATCAAGATCGGTTGATGTGCCTGATTTTACAAGAGGCGCATGGCAAAATAATAAACCACATGATTTAACATTGAATGGAGGTGGAACTACCGGTGTACGAAAAGTATTAAAAAAAGAAGGATAGGGTTTTAAAATTTTGTAAAAAACCATTTTACTCTGATCATTTTTGAATAAAATCAAAAAGATTACCTTCACGCAGTTTCGGCAGTTTTCCGGAATAATCAATGCGCAGATAAAAAAGTATTTATAACAAAATATCAATCTATATTTTATAGGATTTCATGAAAACTCTCAC
>JANLSA010000289.1:0-1732 GCA_031362085.1 Bacteroidota bacterium
GTCATCCATATTGCAGTTGCACCTAAATCTTTTAAATAATCAAGATGGTTTTGTACACCCAATAAATCACCACCATGCCGGTCAAATGGATTGTTGCGATCATGGCCTGTATCCCGCATATCATTGAAAAAATCATTTGATGGATCACCATTGCTGAACCGATCGGGCATCAGTAAATAAATTAAATCTTCAGATGTAACTCCTTGCACTCTTGAAACTCCATTTTGATTGTTACGGGATTTTAGTTCGTAAACAATATCTTCAAAAGTCATAGTAGATCCTCTTAATAAAAATTTTATTTTGCCCGGTTTCGTTGTTTTGCTAATTGTCAAATCAATCAGCAGATAATTTTTATTTTCAGGATGATGAATTTTGGTAATGCTAACTCCCGGATAACTGGTTTTTACTGAGTTTACATTTCCAATTGCTTCACCGTGAAGTATAAGTTGGAGTTTATTATTTTTCATTCCCACCCACCAGTGTGTTGGATACACATCTTGTGAGAATATGGAACTGGTGAAAAGGAGTATCGAATAAAGAAGGATGAAGAATATTTTTTTCATGATCATTTATCTTTTAATCTTAAAGTAAGTAATGCAGCAACTATTAAAGAACAACCTCCTAATACAATTGCATAAATTGCGTGGTTGCCGAAAAAATGTTTTGTAAAAAATCCAAGTAATGTTGCAGCAAGTATTTGCGGTATTACAATAAAGAAATTAAAAATCCCCATATATACTCCCATCTTATGTGCAGGTAATGATTGTGTAAGCATTGAATAGGGCATGGATAAAATACTGGACCAAGCAAAACCAATACCTGCCATACTGATAATCAGGAGTTTTTCATTTTTAAAAACAATAAAAGAAATTAAACCAAGACCTCCGGCAATTAAAGCAATCATATGTGCTTTTGGCCTTGAATATTTTTTTGCCAATGATGGTAAAACAAACGCAAACAAAGCAGCAAAACCATTATAGAAAGCAAATAGCACCCCGACCCAATTGCCAATTTTATTATAGGCTGCAGAAGATGTATCTGTAGTATTATATAGGTATTGTGCTAATGCCGGTGTTGAATATATCCACATTGAAAACAATGCAAACCAGGAGAAGAACTGAACCCATGCAAGTTTCTTCATAGTATCAGGAAGATGTCCAAGGTCGTCCATCACTTCAACCAATCCATTATCCATTTTTGATTTATGAAATAATCCGGCAACTAGTTGAAATAACCCATAAGCAGCAATACCCAATGTGAGTACATACAATTCTTTCTCTAATTTTATTTCTCTGCTTTGATTATAAAAAAATAAAACTGCGGATAAGGCTGCGCCAATAAAAAACCATATAGCACCATTATTTAAAAATTTAGCTGAGCTTG
This sequence comes from Bacteroidota bacterium, assembly GCA_031362085.1. GTDB lineage: Bacteria > Bacteroidota > Bacteroidia > Chitinophagales > Chitinophagaceae > VBAR01. Next base: position 1,384 of record JANLSA010000289.1, read on the forward strand.
TTTTAATATTTTTTGAATTAAGATCGGATTCATTTACTTCTCCAAAGGCTTTCATTTGTTCCGGGGAATATTCTTTGGTTGTAATAACCGTATAGGTTACTGCTACCATAAAAATAACAGCACCGGCATAGAATGAATATTTTACCGTATCAGGTATTCCACCTGTTGCAGATTCATTTGCCACATCAAATTTTTCTAATATATATGGAAGTAAAGAAGATATTACCGCACCAATACCTATAAAAAAACTTTGTGCGGCAAATCCTGTGGTTCTTTGTTTATCAGGTAGCATATCACCAACAAAAGCCCTGAATGGTTCCATGGAAATATTGATGGAAGCATCGAGCAG
>JANLSA010000292.1:0-3410 GCA_031362085.1 Bacteroidota bacterium
ATTATGCGAGTATTCATAATTTTTACCATATCCCATATTCTTCATCAGTTTGGTTGGAGCATTACGTAAAGTCATTGGCACAGGTAAATCGCCGTATTGCTTTACTGAACTCAGAGCAGCACCAATTGCCATGACAGCTGCATTACTTTTTGGAGAAGATGCCAGATATGTTACACATTGCGACAATATAATATTTGCTTCGGGGTAACCTATTTTATTTACAGCATCAAATGCAGCATTTGCCAATACCAATGCGGTTGGGTTTGCATTTCCAATATCTTCACTTGCCAGTATTACTAATCTGCGAGCAATAAATTTTACATCTTCGCCCCCTTCAATCATTCGGGCAAGCCAATATACAGCAGCATTCGGATCGCTGCCGCGAATCGATTTAATAAATGCAGATATAATATCATAATGCTGTTCGCCCTGTTTATCATATAAAGCAATTCTCTGCTGCGCAATATTCATTACCAGATCATCTGTTATTTCAACTGTATCTCCGGAATTATCACAAACAAGTTCAAAAAGATTCAGCAATTTTCTTGCATCGCCGCCGGAAATATTTAAAAGAGCTTCTGTTTCTTTTAACTCAATTTTTTTTGATTTCAGCCATTCATCTTTCTTTATTGCCTGTTTTAATAATTGGATTAAATGCTTTTTATCTAATGGCTTTAAAACATATACCTGGCAGCGGCTGAGTAATGCACTGTTTACTTCAAACGATGGGTTCTCTGTTGTTGCTCCTATCAATTTTATGATTCCTTTTTCAACAGCACCGAGTAATGCATCCTGTTGTCCTTTATTAAAACGGTGTATTTCATCTATAAATAAAATAGAGCCGGCTTTTGTTCTTGCCTGTTCAATTATTTCCCGAACATCTTTTACACCAGCACTGATGGCACTGAGTGTATAGAATGGAACTTTTAAGGTGTTTGCAATAATATTTGCAATGGTTGTTTTACCTGTGCCGGGTGGTCCCCAAAAAATCAAAGAAGGAATTGAATTAATTTCTATTGCCACACGAAGAATACTTCCTTTGCCGGTCAAATGTTCCTGACCTACCAAATCGGAAAGTGTAGTTGGCCGTATTCGTTCTGCTAATGGAGTTTGGGGTTTCACTTTTTCAAAGTAACGAAAAAGAATGTTCACAAGAATTGATCAGTAAAAGAAGATCCTGAAATCGGGATACCAAATTCTTTTTGGCGCTATATTTATTACTGTGTTTTGGATTCGTCCCACTCAGTAGATGGTAAGGCTAATGCAAATACGATTTTATTCGAAAATGTCCAGGCTTTAAAAGTATAGCCATCCGGAGTTTTCCATTTCCATTTATCGCCTTCGTCATTGGGTGTTTTAAGTTTTGACTTGATAAAAGCCTTCATCACGTTCAGGTCTTTATACTCTATTATCATTTCGTATAGCGGTTTATTATTTTCTGCATCAAAATAAAAAGTAACTGTTTTAAATTCATTGCTGATTTTCGAATCGTTTAATATAATTCTAAAATCAAAAGAAGATGTATTTTCCTGGAGAGCAGTTTTGTTTTTAAGCTTAAATGAATCCAATGACATACCAAATTTGTACTTGGCCAATTTGGATGGAACGAATGTTTGGGGATTTGTATTTTGAGTATATGCAAAGTTGCTGATGAAAAAGCAAATACAAACGTTGAATAAGATGCGTGTAAATTTCATTTTAGTTTATTTTTTTAAATTTAATTTAATCTGTAATTCTTCAAACTGTTTATCATCAATTGTGGATGGAGCATCCAGCATTACATCTCTTCCGGCATTGTTTTTTGGAAAGGCAATAAAGTCCCGAATGCTTTCGCTGCCACCGAGTATAGCACAAAGACGGTCGAAGCCAAATGCAATGCCGCCATGTGGTGGTGCGCCGTATTCAAATGCACCCAATAAGAAACCGAATTTATGCAATGCTTCTTCTTTGCTCATGCCCAAAGCTGTAAACATTTTTTCCTGCAATTCTCTTTGAAAAATCCGGATGGACCCGCCACCAATTTCATTCCCATTCAGTACCATATCATATGCATTTGCTTTAATGCCTGCGTACGGATGTTCCAGGTATTTTGCAGCGACATTTATTTCGGGATCATTATTTATCATTACTTCTATATGCGATGGTTTAGGTGAAGTGAATGGATGATGGCGGGCTACCCAACGACCTGCCCCGCCGCTTGCTGGGTTTTCTTCCTCTGCATATTCAAACAACGGAAAATCTAATACCCATAGCAATTTAAATTCATCTTTTTTTCTTAAACCTAATCGTTCGGCCATTTCCATTCGTAAATCACTGGTTGCTTTTCTTGTTTTTTCTTCGGCACCAGCAAGAATTAAAATTAAATCGCCGGCTTTTGCATCCGCTGCATCTGCAATGGCTTTTAATTTTTCTTCTGTATAAAATTTATCTACACTGCTTTTATACGTTCCTTCCCCACTACATTTAATAAATACCATTCCTTTCATTCCAATCTGCGGACGTTTTACCCACTCGGTCAGTTCATCGGTTTGTTTACGGCTGTATTCATTGCAACCCGGTACTGCAATTGCAAGAACTGTTTCTGCGTCTTCAAATACTTTAAAGCCTGTATCATTGATCAATGCAGCATTATCTTTCTTTTCAGTATATACAGATGAAGGTTTTTTCAGGTTGAGTAATTTCATTCCGAAACGGATATCCGGTTTGTCATTTCCATAATTCCACATAGCATCTTCCCAGGTCATTCGTTCTACTGTATCTGTGTAATCAATGTTTTTTACATCTTTAAAAATAGCTTTTACCATTCCTTCAAACATATTCAGGATATCTTCCTGCTCTACAAAAGCCATTTCACAATCTATCTGTGTAAACTCCGGTTGCCTGTCTGCCCGCAAATCTTCATCACGGAAACATTTTACAATCTGATAATAGCGATCATAACCACTTACCATTAAGAGTTGCTTAAATGTTTGTGGTGATTGTGGCAGTGCATAAAACTGACCGGCATTCATTCTGCTTGGCACTACAAAATCTCTTGCACCTTCGGGAGTTGATTTTATTAAAAAAGGTGTTTCAATGTCCATAAAATTTTGCTGGTGCAAATAATTTCTTGTGGCCCGGTTAACTGCATAGCGCAGTTCAATATTTTTCTTCACCGCATTTCTTCTCAAATCAAGATACCGATACTTCATTCTTATATCATCACCACCATCGGTATCATCCTGTATGGTAAATGGTGGAACGGCTGATTTATTTAATATATTGAAAGAAGTGACAACAATTTCTATATCCCCGGTGGGGATATTTGTATTTTTATTACTCCGTTCATTTACGGTTCCCGTTGCCTGCAATACAAATTCCCGGCCTAACGGATTTTCTTCAAGTTGTTTAGTCAGGTCTTCTCCAATAAG
>JANLSA010000374.1:0-6367 GCA_031362085.1 Bacteroidota bacterium
TTATGCAATTAGCCACCGTGGACCGGATGGTGAGGGCATTGCTGTTTTTGAAAACTGTATTTTAGGTCATCGGCGATTAAGCATTATTGATTTAAGTACAGGCGATCAACCCATGCACTCTCCTTTTGGAGCATCACTGATTTTTAACGGCGAGTTTTACGGTTTTATTGATGAAAAGAAAAAACTCGATTGGAACTGGCAAACAACTTCTGATACCGAAGTCATACTTGCCTTGTATCATAAATATGGAGCAACTGATTTTGTAAATAAAATAAAAGGCATGTTTGCATTTGCCTTATGGGATGAAAAGAATCAAACATTTATTGCTGCAAGAGATCGATTTGGCGAAAAGCCTTTTTATTATGCTATTACAAAAAACAATGAACTCGTTTTTGGTTCAGAAATAAAAGCAATACTTGCTTCGGGATTAATTACACCCGAAATAGACACAGAAGCCCTTTCACATTACCTTAAACATTTATATGTTCACCCGCATCATAGTATTTATAAAAACATTTATGTATTAAAGCCTGCACATTTTCTTGTATTTAAAAATGGGGAAATAAAAATTGATAACTATTGGAAATTACCAGAACAACAATTACATATTTCAAAAGAAGAAGCCAAAGAAGAGTGTTTTCGTTTACTGAATAAAGCAGTGAAAGATCAATTAGTGGCTGATGTGCCTGTTGGTTGTTTTCTCAGTGGAGGTATTGATAGTAGCACGGTTGCCGCACTGGCATCGTTAAACTGCACTAAACAACTTACAACTATCAGTTTTTCATTTGGAAAAAATAATAGTGAGTTCCCCTATAGCAGAACAATTGTAAATAAATACAAGACGAATAATATCGAATTACATCAGGATGATTTTAACATTGCACATTGGTTTGAAAAAATGAATGAAGTATTTGATGAACCTTTTGCTGATTCTTCAAATATCCCCACTTATCTCATCAGTCAACTAGCGGCGAAACAATTTAAAGTGGTGCTTACCGGCGACGGTGGTGATGAACTGATGGCAGGTTATAGTAGTTGGTACAACCCGCTTTTCCAGTTACAAAATCCGGATGGAATTTTGGGTTTTGCTAAAAATATAGCAAAGAAATTTCTTCACACAAAATACAGAAATAATGAAATAAGTAAAATTCATCTTGAGCAAAATGTTTATTTCACATCAACGGAATTAAAACAATTAACTTCATTTAATCCGGGTTACCCATTTAATAAATTCACCAGGCAGCCCTTTAATTCAGTAGATGCAGCCATGCGGATGGATCTGCAAGATTATATGCCCGGTGATATTTTGGTAAAAACGGATCGGGCCGCAATGGCAAATAGCCTTGAACTCCGTGCTCCTTTTCTTGATGTTGATTTTGCCGAGTTTTGTATTGCTTTACCAGAAAAATTTAAAATCAGTAATCAGGAAGATAAAATTTTGATGCGGGAAAGCTTTTCACATTTATTGCCAGCAGAAATATTGAAAAGAAAGAAACAAGGATTTGGTGCGCCGGTTAATGAATGGTTACTACAAAAAGAAATGTCTGATTTAAAAAATGAGTTATTCAGTAACAAATCAAATAAAATATTTGACTGGATAGATTATACTACTGCATCAACTATCAATACAAAAAACAATTATCAAACCTGGATTTTATTAACCCTGGCAGTATGGATGCAAAAACACCTTTAGTTTCCGTTGTGATGAGTGTGTATAATGGCGAGCAGTGGTTAACCGCAGCCATCGAAAGTATTCTCTATCAAACTTATACCAACTGGGAATTTATTATTGTAGATGATAACAGCAATTTAGTCACAAAAAATATTTTGAACAGCTATAAACCAAACCTCAAATTTAAAATCATCACAAATGAAAGTAATCTGGGATTAACTAAAAATCTGAATACCGCAATTGCAGATGCACAGGGTGAATTTATAGTAAGGATGGACGCCGATGATATAAGTAAGCCAAGCCGCATTGAAAAACAGGTTTCGTATTTGATTCAAAACCCAGGCGTTTCAGTTATCAGTAGTTTTATAGAATGTATAGATGAAAACGGAAATCAAAAAGAAAACTGGAACGATGACAGAACTGCGACTACATGGGGTATTATTAAATCTACATTACCCTGGAAAAGTTGTTTAGCCCATCCAACCGTAGTATTCCGAAAAAATATTTTTGAAAAATATAAATATAACGAATCGCAAATCCATTCGCAAGATTGGGATTTATGGTTGCAGCTTGCAGCAGATAATGTAATTATAGAAAAAATAAATGAGCCACTTCTGCAATACCGGGTGCATAATCAATCGATCACCTCAGGTTCTTTAAAGAAATCTGCCTTTTTAAAAATTCATAGTATTTATAAAATTTATCTGAAATCTGTTTGGCAAAAAAAGAAATTCAATTTATTTAACCTGAAAGTACTCATCGCTTTTAAAATCAATTGGGTTAAGCTAATTTTATCCCGCATTAAACGATTAATCAAATCATAAAGAACTGGTCATATCAGCAATTAAATTTTAAACGAAACGTTGAGCAAGTTTTTATTTTCCCATTTATATTTATTGGAAGACTCATAGCTGCAATAAAACCAAATGAAAAAAAATATCAGGTATATTTCTTTTTCCCTTTTTATCATACGGGTGGTGCAGAAAAGATTCATGCGCAAATAGCACAAGCTGCAGGTGGTGAAAATTGCACTATCTATTTTACCCGAAAATCTGAAAATGACTCCTTCTTAAATGAGTTTGAGAAATCAGGATGCAGCATAAAAGATATTTCAAAATTTACTGACAATAAGTGGCTTTATTTTTTAAATCTCATCTATCGCGGAATTATTACAGGCTATATCAATAACCAAAAAATAAAACCGGTTGTATTTAACGGTCAATGCAATTTTGCTTATAAAATTTCTCCTTGGGTTAATAAATCAATACGGCAAATTGAGTTATTACATTCTTTCAATAGTTTTTCATATATCCGGACACCCTTTCTTCAATTTATTTCCAAAACCATAATGATTAGCAGAAAAAGGATTGATGAGCATATCCAGTTTTATAAAAAAATTAAAGTGCCTGATGTATTTGCAGAAAATATTATTCATATTCCAAATGCAGCAAAAATTCCAGACTCGCTAACGCCAAAAGATAACTCTAAGTTTACTGTTTTGTATGTAGGTCGTGGTGGGGTTGAAAAAAGAGTACATCTTATAACAGCTATCGCAAAAGAAGTTCAAAAGAGAGATAAAGCTATCCAGTTTGAAATGATGGGGGATGTAAGTAATGCAATTTCAATCGCAGATTTTCCTTATATAAAATTTTATGGGAATATTTCGGAAGAAATAACAATCAATAAAATTTATTCCGGAGCAAATCTATTGTTACTTACTTCAGATACAGAAGGATTTCCCCTGGCAATAATTGAAGCGATGGGACATGGATGTATCATTGCCGCTACACCAGTCGGTGATATACCGCTGATTTTAAAAAACGAAATCAATGGACATCTTTTCAGTTCCGTTCTGTATGGCGAAAAAATAATTTCAGAAGGTGTAGATTTTATATTAAAAGCCAAAAACAATCCCGACTATTGTAAAAATGTTTCTGAAATTAATTTTAACTATGCTAAACAGAATTTCAGTATTGAAAATTTTAATAGAGCTTATCTAAATATAATTTTAAATAATAAATAGAAATTGAAGCCTCTTAGTTTTATAATCATTACCTATAACCGTCCGGCAGATATGCTGGAACTGTTGAAAAATATCAACACGCTTAACGATGTGCAGAATATTCTTGAGGAAATAATTGTAGTGAATAATGCTTCAACAGAAGATTATTCACTCGTTAAACAATATATTTCAGAAAAGCCAGAACTCCCTGTAAGATACTTTGATGCTCCGGAAAATCTGGGTGTAGCGAAAGGCAGAAACTATGCAATTCAGAAAGGAAGAGCTCCTTATTTAATAATGCTCGACGATGATGCTGTCTTGCAAAATAAAGATTGCCTGATTAATTTGCTGGCGGAATTTGTCCGCCAGCCGGCGGACTCCAATGGAGAAAATAATATTTCTGCAAGACCAAAAGCAATTATTTCATTCAAAGTTTTATATTTTGAAAACCGGCAAATGCAGGTAAATGCTTTACCCCACAAACGATTTAATGAATACAAAGACAAATCAAGTTTTGAAACTTATTATTATGCCGGCGGTGCTCATGCAGTAAGAAGAGATGTAATTTCAATTTTAGGCATGTATCCCAATGATTTTTTTTATGGTATGGAAGAATATGATTTAAGTTATCGCATACTGGAAGCTGGCTATTCGATTTGCTATAGCGATAAAATTATCATGTTACACAAAGAATCTCCGCAGGGACGAAAACCGAAAAATGAAAAACTAAGAATGATGTGGGTGAATAAAACAAAAGTTGCGTACCGTTATTTACCACGACTCTATTTTTACAGTACGGCATTTATGTGGAGTCTTCAGTATTTGAAAATAACAGGATTTAATTTGAAGGGTTTCTTCAAGGGCTGGAAAGAAATTTTCAATATCTCATCAACCGAAAAAAGAACACAGGTAAGTAAGTCAACCTTAGAATACCTGGATAAAGTAAAAGCAAGATTATGGTATTAAAAACAGTCCACGGCAAATGAGTTCAGATTTACATGATATAAATACAGCCACCGAATTTTATGATAACCGTTATGAAGATGGTTATATGGAAGAATGGGACGAACTGAAAAAAGAGAAAGTACGGGAAACCCTTCGAAGCCTGCATCTTCCAGAAAGTGGATCTGCATTAGATTTCGGTTGTGGTAATGGCGTATTTACAAAAATAATTAAAGAAGTATTGCCTCAATGGGAAGTGTATGGAGTGGAAATAAGCCGTGTTGCTGTTCAGAATGCAAAACGGAGAAACCCTGATTGTATTTTTTTTGAAGCTAAAGAGTCATCCAGGTATTTTAACAAATTTGATTTCCTGTTCAGTCATCATGTAATAGAACATGTGCAAAATCTGGAAGAAACTTTTACAACAATCAATAATTATTTAAAACCTGTCTCATTTCAATTACACATTCTTCCTTGTGGAAATGCGGGTAGTTATGAATATGAAATATGCAAATTAAAAACCAGGGGTATTGATCCGAATAGTGAAAACCGTTTTTTTTTCGAAGAGCCCGGACATCTAAGAAGATTAAGTACTGAGGATTTTAAAATTCAAGAAAGCAAAATTGATTTTAAATTGTCAGCTGCATGGTATTCCAATCAAAAATATGGAGCGATAAACTGGATAACGAAAAGTTCGCCGCGATTTGTAAAACGATTGACCAATACTGCAGATGCAATTGATAAAAATGCTACTCTGCTTCTCAAGTCAATGCGTAGAAAATTATTGCCACTCACCTATCTCCAGTTTCCGTATTCAAAATACTGGTTAATAAAAAACCAATGGCGGAAAATATTTTTGGACTATATTAAATTGACTATTCTATTTATTCCCGCCATGATTGCAAAACCATTTTATTTTTATTTACAAAACAAAGCAAAGGAGGAATGGTCAACTCGGAAAACAGAAATGAATGGAAGTGAGATGTATTTGTTTTTTAAACGATGAGTTTTAGTTTGGTTTCAAAAAAACAATTAAAAAAAACCAACAGGATGTACCGGGTATTAACTGTTTTGTTCTTGTAGAAAAAACTGATACGCTTTTTCTAATCCGTCTTCAAGTGCAACTTTGCTGCTCCATCCCAATTCACTAAGCCGTGAACTATCCATTAATTTTCGGGGTGTACCATCGGGTTTGGTATTGTCAAATTTTATTTCCCCGTTATAGGCTGTCACCTTTTTAATCAGAAGAGCAAGCTCCCGAATACTCAACTCATCCCCCGATCCAATATTGATAAATAATTTTTCATTGTATTGCTGCATCAGAAATATACAGGCATCTGCCAGATCATCTACGTACATAAACTCCCGTAGCGGTGAACCTGTACCCCATATTTCAACAAAAGATTTGTTCTGAATTTTTGCTTCATGAAATTTTCGGATTAAGGCAGGAATTACATGCGAATTTTCCAAATGATAATTATCGCCGGGTCCGTATAAGTTTGTCGGCATAGCCGAAATAAAATTGCACCCATATTGATCACGATACGCTTCACATAATTTTATACCTGCAATTTTTGCTATCGCATACGGTTCATTGGTTGGTTCCAGAAAACCAGATAACAAATCTGTTTCCTGTAAAGGTTGCTGAGCAAGTTTTGGATAAATACAGGAGCTGCCCAGGAATAATAATTTCGTTACCCCATTTTTATACGCAGCATGAATTATATTGGATTCAATCATCAAATTCTCGT
>JANLSA010000333.1:0-1623 GCA_031362085.1 Bacteroidota bacterium
TTAGAGGTTTTAGGCAAAAATTAATTATCGTTTTTATCATACCAATTTTTCTTTTCTATTAAATAGGAAGTAATAAGCCCTAAGCCACCACCTATCGCAAGCAAAGCAAAATAAATAAATACTGCTTCGTCCATATATCTGTAAAAATTGGTATGTATAAAGAAAGCTAAAAGCAAACCTAAGCCTGAACCTAAAAATAAAAGCCCCCACTTTAATGTTCTGAAAGGTGCAGGGCGATGAACTTTGTCCTTAGGGTTCATTCCTTTTTCAACCATTGCAAGATTCTCTTTAGTTTTCAGGTAAACGATACCAAAAATCATTGCAAATCCACCTGCAAAAATTGTAATCGGTATTAATACTTCTCCGCTGTCCATAGTTTTAAGTTTTAAGTTTTTTAAATTGATTTTGAGAATATGACCACTTAGTTTGAATTGAGGTTACAGGTTTTGTAAATTTTCTTTTCAAATAAATGGTTCTTCAGTATATGACTACTCCCTTTTAAATCAGGTTACAGAGTTTCTATTTTTTTTGCTCTATCACGATTTTATGGGTTTTCTGATTAAATTATACTCATGTCATTTTTTATCAAAATAATCAGGCCACAAATTTTTTGGGTAGAATTTGTAAGAAATCTGACCAGTTATTATTTATCCCTTTTGCCTGTAAAATTATATTTTATGCTCATTCTGTAACCTGATGTACCTTAATAGTGTCATATCTGCAACCATGCACAACGAATTATCTGAGAAAGAAATAATATCACAGGTATTGAGTGGCAACCAACAGGCATTTGCCAGCTTGGTTACTCAATATCAGAATTATGTATTTACTCTTGTGCTGCGCATCATAAAAAGTAGAGAGGACGCTGAAGAAGTAGCACAGGATGTTTTTATAAAAGCATACCGATCTTTAAAAGATTTCAGAGGCGATTCAAAATTCAGCACCTGGCTTTATACCATTGCCAACACAACCAGTATTAGTTTTTTAAGAAAGAAAAAAATAGATATACAATCGCTGGACAGTGAAAAAATATTTGAAGCTGCAGATAGTGTTGATTCCGGATTCAGAGCCAATCTTATTGAACAAAAATCGAGAAAAGAAATGGTTCATCAGGCAATCAATATGCTGAGTGCAGATGATGCGGAAGTAATAACTTTGTTTTACCAACATGAACAAAACTTGCAGGAGATTAGTAAAATCCTGGGACAAGAACCAAATACAGTCAAAGTAAGGCTTCACAGAGCAAGAACAAGATTGAAAGAAAAAATGGAACGTCACTTCCTTGAAGAAGTTAAAGATATTTATTAAACCTATTTGATATGAAACAGCAATCTGATATGGAGCAGCAATTATGGAATTATATTGATGGCATTGCATCAATAGACGAAAAATCTTCCATTGAGAAATTGCTGGATAGTAACCTGGAATGGAAAAACAAATACCATGAATTGGTACAAACTAACCAGTTATTAAAATCAACAGAGCTTGAACAACCTTCTTTGCGATTTACAAAAAATGTAATGGATACCATTGCAAAATATCAGATATCACCAGCTGCAAAAAACTACATCAATAACCGGATTATATGGGGTATCGGGATTTTTTTTATTGTGATGATTGTTG
>JANLSA010000407.1:0-8849 GCA_031362085.1 Bacteroidota bacterium
TATTGCCCTGTTTCTTTTGGATAATCCAATGTCATTAACACCCGGCCATCTATTGTTGTTTTAATAACCTGGTGACGGTTGTTATCACAGATAAATAAAAAATCTTCTCCATTTTCATTAAACAGTGTTAATCCATGTGCACCGGGATATTCAGTACCCCATGTAGTTAATAGTTTTCCTGATTTATCGTAGATGATAACATTGTTTTTTGTTTCGTTGGTTAGCAGAATTATTCTTCCTTTTTTATCCTGTACCATTTCATGGCAATCTTTAACGGGGTATTGCATCGCATCGGCTTTGCTCCATTTGGTATTGATGCGGTAGCGTTTGTTATTGTGACCAAGAATAGTATCGTCCATATCTTTTGATTTCAGAAATGAAGGAGTGAGTAGTATGGCTGTTGCGGCTAAAGATGTTTGTTGTATGAATAGTTTTCTTTTCATAAATTATTTTTTAACCGCAAAGACGCAATCCCGAAAGCTTTCGGGACGCAAGGAACGCAAAGAGGCTCTGATTATTTTTAACCCTTTGCGGACTTTGCTTCGCTTAGCGTCTTTGCGGTTATATTTTGTTCAATAGAATTATCAAAGTACAAGAGTCCTGGCGATAAATGCCGGGATGCTGACCGAAGCATCAGCATGCGACGCAACGAAAGTTCAACAGTAGTACTACAGTTGGTAACATAATTCTCCTTCACTAAAGCTTCAGGGTATGAATTAAGTAATCAAACCCTGAACCACTTTACCAGCTACATCCGTTAACCGATACCTTCTCCCAAGATGCTTAAAAGTTAATTGCTCATGATTCAATCCCATCTGATTCAGAATCGTAGCATGAAAATCGTTAACATGTACAGGGTTCTCTGCTATATTATATCCAAACTCATCTGTCTCGCCATATACACCGGGCTTCACTCCACCACCCGCCATCCAAACCGTAAAGCATCGGGGATGATGATCTCTTCCATAATTCTCTTTTGAAAGCGGACCCTGGCAATAATTTGTTCTTCCAAATTCTCCACCCCAGATCACTAAAGTTTCATCCAGCAATCCACGTTGTTTTAAATCAGTAATTAATGCCGCACTTGCTTTATCAGTATCCATACATTGTCCGCGGATTTCTCCCGGAAGATTTCCGTGTCCATCCCAACCTTGATGATAGAGTTGTACAAACCGTACACCATTTTCAGAAAGTTTACGTGCCAGTAAACAATTAGCTGCATAGGTTCCGGGAATCAAACAATCGGGACCGTATAATTTAATAATATCTTCAGGCTCCTTAGTCATATCTGTTATTTCCGGAACTGCTGTCTGCATCCGGTAAGCCATTTCATATTGCTTTATTTTGGTATTAATTTCCGGGTCACCAAAATCTTTATAAGACTGTTCATTTAATTCGGCCACCTGGTCCAGCATTTTTCTTCTGTCTTCTTTATCTATACCATCTGGATTATTTAAATATAAAACGGGATTTTCTCCGCTACTGAATTGTACACCCTGATGTACGGAATCTAAAAATCCATTTGACCATAGTTTTGAATATACACCCTGTCCATTTCCTTTTCCCTTTGACAAGAGAACACAAAATGCAGGAAGATTTTTATTCTCACTACCTAAACCATAACTAAGCCACGAACCCATACTTGGACGATTGCCCACCTGTGCACCGGTTTGAAAAAAGGTTAATGCCGGATCATGATTGATTGCTTCGGTATGTAATGTTTTAATAATGCATAAATCGTTTGCAATAGCTGCCGTATGTGGTAACAATTCACTTATCCATGCACGATGCTCGCCATACTGATTGAATTTAAAATACGAACCTGCCAAAGGAAACTTTTTTTGATCAGCTGTCATACCCGTAAGTCGCTGCCCCATTCTTATAGAAGCAGGCAAATCTTCCCCAAACATTTCATTAAGCTTAGGTTTATAATCAAATAAATCCAGTTGCGATGGTGCTCCATTCTGAAATAAATAAATAATCCGTTTTGCTTTTGGAGCAAAATGCGGCAGACCGGTTATAGCAAATTCTTCTTCACTGCCGCCACCAAATAAATCGGGGATTAATAAAGATCCCAAAGCAACGCTGCCAATACCAAGACTTAGTTTTGATAAAAACCGGCGGCGGTTGAGGTTCAGTCCGTGTTCCAGAATTTCTTTTTGCATTACGGTTTATTTATACTTTTACTCCGAAGCTTTAGCGCAGGAGTATGATGTCAGCTTTATTACTACTATCATCAACGTTGCGACGCTCCGTTTATCTTTTTGTTCTCTATTCAGCATACAACAACGACCTTTTTATTTTTTAATCATTCTTTTTTATTTAATTAATGTTGAACCCCTACGGGGTTCTTTGTCATTCGTGTTATCATTTACCCCGGGTTGCAACCGGGGCTACCAATATTGCGCCCCGCTGGGACGCTGAAAAAAAATCTTTCTTTTACAAACCATTTCAATTATAAAAGAGCTCTTCAAATAAGCTGGCTTTGTGCCTCGATGGCCTTCTCCTGAAGAAGAAGGTCGGGATGAGGTTGCTATGTCTTCGTTATCGTTTCTTCAAGATTGTAAATCGTATTAACCACTTTCATCATTGCTGCAGATCTATTGATATCTAATTTTTCATTCAAAGGAAACTCACCCACTTTCAGGGTTGCCAGTGCATTCAGTTTCTTTTGTTGAAATAAAAGGAATTGCTCATCATAATATTTTTTAAGAATTGTAAATTCTTTATCCGATGCCTTGCGGCAAACAATAATACGAAAGGCTTTTTTAATTTTTTCTTCCTCTGATGTTTGTTCACTCACTAATTTTTGAGCCAGCACTCTCGATGATTCCAGCACCGTTGGATCATTCATCATGATCAATGCCTGCAATGGTGTATTTGTTTTCAAACGTTTTACTTCGCACTGATCACGGTTGCTGGCATCAAACAACATCATGGATGGCGGCGGCACGGTGAGTTTAATAAATGTGTACATCCCTCTTCTGTATAATGCATCACCTTCATCTTGTTTATAAGTTGCCAATACGCCCCGACCGGAAGTTGCCGATTCCCACATGCCTTTGGGCTGATATGGTTTTACACTCGGGCCGCCGATTGTTTTATTCAGTAGTCCACTACTTGATAAAATAATATCCCGTACAAACTCTGCATTTAACCGGGTCCTCGGACCATGCGATAAATAAATATTTTCGGGGTCTGTCTTTAATTTATCGTTTGAAACTTTTACGGACTGACGATAAGTAGCAGATAATAAAATCTTTTTTACAAGTTGTTTAATGTTCCAGCCGCTTTCCATAAAATCAACAGCAAGCCAATCTAATAATTCAGGATGTGAAGGTAATTCTCCCTGCATGCCAAAATCACCTGTTGTTTTGAGAAGGCCCCTTCCAAAAATTTCCTGCCAAAGCTGGTTTACAAATACTCTTGCAGTTAAGGGATTCTTTTTATCAACGGTCCATTGTGCAAGTCCAATTCTGTTTCTTTGAAATTTATTTTCTTCAAATTTCATTACCGCCGGAATAGCTTCGGGTTGAACTTCCGATAAAGGCATATTATAAACACCACGGCTCAGTATAAATGTTTTTCGAAGTGTATCTCTTTCTCCCATCACCGATACTGTCATATTACCGGTATCTTTTTTATTGATGAATGATAAAACAGATTTTATATCTGAATCACTGATCGTCATCAATGGATTTTTTGCCGGTTTCGATTGTGTTACATCACCCTCATATCCTATTTCCTTTGAATTATTAAAAAATGCAAATAAAGAATAATAATCTTTTTGTTTAAACGGATCATATTTATGGTCATGGCATTGAGCACACTCGATGGTAAGTCCTAAAATTCCTTTACCAAAGGTTTTTGTTTTATCAATTAAATATTCTATGCGGTATTCTTCATCTATAACTCCGCCTTCTTCTGTGTATTTATGATTACGGAAAAAACCCGTTGCCAATATTTGCTCTTTAGTTGCATTGGGCAACATATCGCCGGCAATCTGCCAGGTGAGAAACTGATCATATGGAATGTTTTTATTAAAGGCATGAATAACCCAATCTCTCCAGGGCCATTGAGTTCTTATATTATCATCCTGGTAACCGTAGCTGTCAGCATATCTTGCTACATCTAACCAATGTACAGCCATCTTTTCACCATATTGCGGCAGATTTAATAATTCATCAACCACTTTCTCATAAGCATTGGCTGATTTATCATTCAGAAACTTATCCATCAGCTCAAGAGTTGGCGGTAGCCCGGTTATATCTAATGAAACTCTTTTAAGCAATCTCTCTTTATCTGCTTCTTCATTCGGCTTTAAATTTTTTTCATCCAGTTTATGCAAAACAAAATAATCAATTTCATTTTTTACCCAATCCGTGTTGCTGATTTTTGGTAACGGGTTTTTTTGTGGCGCCACAAAAGCCCAATGAGTTTCGTATTTAGCTCCCTGCTCAATCCATTTTTTAAATAACCGGATTTCATAATTATTCAAAGCACCTAAATGTGAATCCGGGTCAGGCATCATATAGGAAGTATCTGTAGAAGATATTCTTTTATACAATTCTGATTCTTCCGGCTTGCCCGCTATGATTGCAAATGCGCCTTTGGTTTCTTTTAACGGAGCAAACGCACTGTCGGCAATATCCAACCGGAATTGTGCTTGTCTTTTATTGGCATCAGGTCCGTGACATTTAAAACATTTATCAGAAAGAATAGGACGGATATGAAAATTATAACTGATTTTATCCGGTAATTTTTCACTGCTGCTTTTATGAAAACAAGAACTGATAACAACAAAAGTTGTAGCCACTAAAAGCAGAACCGTAAGAAGCTTGAGTTTCATGTATTAAAAAGTGGTAAAAGTTACGAAAAATGTATTACGGAGAATATATTCTATTCATAAGTTACTTTTTTCAAATAATACCCCTTGGGGTCGACCAAAGGAGGTGTTTTACTATCTACCAGAATTCCCTGATCCGGAAGAAGAGTCATTCTTGTTGTGCCTTTATCAGTTGTAATTTCTACCGGTATTTGCATGTTCAGATTACTGAGTGTGATTTTGTATTTATCGCCAGCACTGTAAACAACTTTAAAATCAAGCTTTTCAATTGTGCGCAGATAAAAATCAAAGAACGGCTTTAGATTTTTGCCAGACTCTTTGCTGAATAACTGCTCTACATCATCCGTTGTTACAAAGTTGTTGTATGTATACTTCTCATCCGTAGCAAGTTTTTTTAGAATCGGGAAAAAAAGATCTTCTCCTAAAACAAAACTCAGGCTATGCATAAAGAATGCTCCTTTACCGTAAATCGGACCTTTATATGCACTGTCTGAATCGACTTGTTCTCCACGAACCACCGGAATTTTTCCGTTAAGTGTTGCAGATGTATTTCGCATACGTTGCAAGTAAGCTTCTTCTCCGGCCAATTCCCGGGTTGCTAAAGCATCTCCAAAACTGCAGATGCCTTCTTGTATCCACATATGCGCCCAATCTTTGTTGGTTACTTTATTGGCCCACCACTCATGTCCAAACTCATGATGTAATAACCAGTCAAAATCTTTTCCTCCGACCTTTTCATACCTGTATTTATTTCCATAGGCTACATTGGTTTGATGTTCCATGCCGAGATGTGGAGTTTCTGACAAAGCCATTCTTTCCTTTACCCACGGGTATTCACCAAAATATTTTTCCAGTATATGACATGACTGCTCAAACAGGTCAAGTAGCTTATTTGCCTTATCATAATTTTCTTCCAGCACATAATATTCCATGGGTACTTTATTTCCATTGATGGTGGTGTAGGTTCTTTTCGCTATTTTATAATTACCTATATTAAAAAGAATACAATAGTTGCTGATGGTATAATTTGTTTTCCAGTGATAAGTTGATTTATCATTTTTTGTTTTAACAGATTGCAACAATCCCGGGCCAGCTACTATCAAACCCTTTGGAACGGTAATAATCATATCTGCGCCTTCATCAGGTTCATCACTTGGATGATCTTTGCAGGGGAAAAATATTTTAGCTCCTTCACTCTGGCAGGTCATAGCTATCCACGGTTTGCCTTTTGAATCTTTCTCCCACTGAAAACCGCCATCCCATGGAGCCCGTTTGGCCACGCCGGGTTTACCGCCATAAGCAACTCTAACTTTTATTCTACCTGGCAGCATGGGTTTATTCAGTGAAATTTTTATCATGTCATCTTCGCCATGTATAAAATTTTGTTTTTTACCGTTTACAGTTATTTCTTTTACAGTGAATCCATGCCAGAAATCAAACAATAATTCGGATGTTTCTTTTGAAAGAATAAATTCTATTTCGGTCCACGCATCAATCGTCTGTATTTGCGGCATTACATCCATGGCCAAGGTATAGTGTTTTATATCCATGATGGCCTGCTCCGGTTTCAACACTCCACCGGATTTCAAATTCTGAGAAAATGTGATAACCGGCATAAACAAAAACAAATAAAATTTACACATTGAAACAGCTTTTTGGAAAGGTATAAAAAAGCAATGATTTAAACCTGTATTCAGCGGGCATTTGTATATTGAGGATTGAAAAATACATAAACGGTTTATGAAAAAAATATATTACCTCGGAAATTGTACTACCTGCCAGGCAATTATAAAAGCAAGGGGTATTGATAAAAAGGGATTTGATATGCAGAATATAAAATTTGAAAAAATAACCACGGCACAAATTGATGAAATGAAAAGAATGACCGGCAGCTATGAATCGCTATTCAGCCGCCGGGCATTAAAATACAAAGCGCTAAAGCTAAAAGACAAAAAACTTACTGAAAATGATTACAGGCAATACATATTGGATGAATATACATTTCTGAAAAGGCCGGTCGTAATTATCGGAGATAAAATATCTGTTGGTAGCTCAACGAAAACAGTATTGGCGCTGAAAAAAATGATAAAATAGCCTTGCAATAAAAGTATAACATGAAAAGCTTTACAATTTTGTGGGAAGATTTTCGATCCATTCAAATTATTTGGATAGCCGTTGCAATTAGTATCTTTTTTTTATTATTGAAAGTTACTGCACCGTATGGCAGGCATACATCTGCTAAATGGGGGCCGTTGATTTCAAACCGCATGGGTTGGTTATTGATGGAGCTACCTGTGTTAATTGCACTTTTTATTTTTCTTTTACCGGAAATAAAAACGATTTCAACTGTTTCATGGGTGATGATTGGTTTATTCTGCCTTCATTATTTGAACCGGGTATTTATTTTTCCTTTCCGGTTACGGACGAAGGGGAAAAAAATGCCACTGATTATTTTATTATCTGCTGTTTTCTTTAATATAATGAATGGTTTTTCTCTTGGCTATTTTTTTGTTCATTTTGCAAACTATACCACTGAATGGTTTCTGGATATCCGTTTCATTGCAGGAACCACTTTATTTTTTACAGGACTTTATATTAACTGGAAGGCTGATGATATACTGATTCATTTACGTAAGCCCGGGGAAACGAATTATGAAATACCTCATGGCTGGTTATTTGAAAAAATAAGTTGCCCGAATTTGTTTGGAGAATTAGTTGAATGGACGGGCTTTGCTATCCTTTGCTGGAATCTTCCGGCTTTTACTTTTTTAATATGGACAGCCGCTAATCTTATTCCCCGTGCAATAGCACATCATAAATGGTATAAAGAAAAATTCAGCGAATATCCCAAAAACAGGAAAGCAATTCTTCCTTTAATCGTTTAATACTAAATTTAAATTCAATTTTCATTTATGATTCGAAAAGCAACCAACGAAGACTTCGACTTTATATACGAACTGTATATGCACCCGCAGATCAATCCTTTTTTGCTCTATGAGCAAATGGATACTTCTAATTTCAAACCGGTGTTTGATGATTTAATAATGAGGAAAGTATTATTTGTATTTGAAGATGGGGGCATTCCTACCGG
The DNA here is from genome assembly GCA_031362085.1 of Bacteroidota bacterium. GTDB lineage: Bacteria > Bacteroidota > Bacteroidia > Chitinophagales > Chitinophagaceae > VBAR01. Next base: position 7,938 of record JANLSA010000407.1, read on the forward strand.
CATGTGCAAACTGGTGCCACAGTACTATCGCAATTCCCATATTATTTACCTGGGCGGGATAGCGGTACATCCATTTTTTGCAGGCAAAGGGGAAGGAATTAAAATGATGCAGGAAATAATTGAGTATGCAAAACAAAATGGATTTTTACGAATTGAATTAAGTGTTGCATCTATAAACGAAAAAGCAATCCGCCTGTATGAAAAAGCGGGATTTATAAAAGAAGGAACATTAAAAAAATTCACTTACCTGAAAAGTGAAAATAAATATTTAGATGAAATAATGATGGCTTAATTAATTTAATTTTCTTTTCCTAATTCTTCAATCGTTTTCTTGGCACTTGCCAGCCGTATCTGTTTATTCTTCTCCACCAATTTATATGTAGCCCATTTTTCTAATTTATGATGCAGCGGCACCAGTAATGCAGCGATACAAACCAAAGCCAGCAACATCAGCACTGGCGAATGATGGGTGATACGTTCTAAAAAAGGATGTAGTAGCAAGTTGAGAAATTCGAATACTATCAGTAATGCAATAACGCCGAAGAATTCAATGAGCTTAGTGTTGATAATAATGTTATGACTTAGCAATAAAAATAGAATTATGAATGTGATAATACCCAATGCTATCAATACGTATTGGATATTTTGTTTGCGTTGCTCTTCATCTTTTATCTTTTTAACTTCTTCTTCGGTAATGCGTATCTGTTCGCTAAACTCAAGAGACTGAATTTTGCTGGTCTTGTCCTGGCTGAAAACAGAATCCCTGAATGCATATTGCAGTTGTAAATAATAATAAGCACTGTCAGTATTCTTCAGCGTATCATAAATCCTTTTTAAAAAACCGGCTGCGGACAGTTTGTAATCACTATTGTTTAATTGTTGCCCGGCCTGCATCAGCTTAAATGCCTGGCT
>JANLSA010000432.1:0-4968 GCA_031362085.1 Bacteroidota bacterium
CGAACCAGTAATTGGTTGAAAGAAAAAGATATTCTCAACGTGTTTTATCATGGCGCCCTGGAACAACAGGAAAGAGATGCTGCGTTGTGCAAATTCAGAAATGGAACTTCCAATATATTAGTAACAACAGACCTTGCATCACGGGGATTGGATATTGCCAATATCCGTTACATCATACATTATCATTTACCAGGCAGCGAAGATATATTTACACACCGCAATGGAAGGACTGCCCGGATGGATGCAAGTGGCACCGCTATTCTTATTTTATCTCCTGAGGAAAAATTGCCGGATTATATAAATGCTGATGCAGAAAAAATAGAACTACCCAAAACCATAACCCTCCCGGAAAAACCACAATGGTCAACTTTATTTATAGCCGCAGGAAAAAAAGATAAGGTGAATAAAATTGATATCGTTGGCTTTTTATCTAATAAGGGACAGTTAAAAAAAGAAGATATCGGTTTAATAGAAGTGAAAGATTTTTTTTCTTTTGTAGCTGTAAAGAAAATCAAAATCGGTGGTGTATTGCAATTGATTAAAGAAGAAAAAATAAAAAACAAGAAAGTAAAAATGGCTGTTGCAAAATAAAATTATCTTTTTTTTATAATACTTGAGTTTAAAAAAATATACTTTATGAAATCAAAAAAAAGATTTCTCTTTATTGCGGCTGTTGGTATCTTTTCATTTGCAAATGCCCAGGATAATAAAGTGGATTCCACTGCAACAGCTAAAACATTAAAATCCTTACTGTCTGTTTGTAAAAATGTCGATTTTACAGATCCGAATACAACGAAACTTGGCTTGTTTTACAAAGCGGCCCAGTATATCATTTATCAGGGCAATGATGAAAAAAGGAAATGGAAATCATTTGCAAACTATCATGAAGCCGAAGATAAAAAAGGCGTTGATCAGGTTTGTACACGAATTAATGAATCCGTGAACCGGGATAGCAGTTATACAATAGTAAAATATTTTACCGAAAAAGAATCGGAAGGAATATGGCATATATTAATGGTGAGTTATAAAAAAAAGGGGATTGAAAAAAAATCTGCCTTTGCTTTTTTAAAAATTGGCAACCGTTTTGGACTTGGAGATATTGATTGATTATAATTATTCAAACCCAGCTTTGACATCCCCCACAACCCCCTATCTTCGCCGTCCCATGATAATACTTAAGAATAAATTAATCATTAAACGATCTACTTTACCCGGAGCCGGTAAAGGACTTTTTACAAAATATTTTATTGCAAAAGGAAATACTATAGTTGAATACAAAGGTACTATCACAACCTGGAAGGATGTAGATCATACCGAAGGTGAAAATGGTTATATCTATTATGTAAAAAGAAATTATGTGATTGATGCCCGCCCTCATCCACTTTCTTTAGCCCGGTATGCTAACGATGCAAGGGGATTAAAAAAAGTAAAAGGGATTTTGAATAATGCAGAATATAAAGAGATCGGATTAAAAGTCTTTATCGTTGCAAAAAAAGATATTGCAGCTGGTGCCGAGATTTTTGTTGACTATGGTAAAGAGTATTGGGACACGATCCGCTACAATATAAAATTAGAGCAAGCCCAATTACGAATTTGTTGATCTGCAAAAGAAATTTTTACAAACTACTTTTTGATTCAGAATTGAATAATCTGTAAGGAACAAGAAGATAAAATTTATTTAAAACTTTTTTATTCTCTTACTTCAATACACATCATACAAGATAAAACTGTTTAAATACTAGTAAGAGGGTGGAAAAATACTTAGGACAATCCAGTTGTATCTGTAAAAACATTTACTGAAATTTGTCGTTAGTATAAAGATAAAAACCCGAGTCTATGAAAAAACTATACTTATCCGTCTTTTTCTTATTTCCGCTTGTCTTAGTAGCACAAAAATCTGTTGACCTTGATCGGTATAAATTTTCTGTTCAATACCGTTCACTACCAAAATTGCGACTTGATAGTAGCTATCGGACCTACAATGTAGAAGTTGAAGGCACAAAAATGATGCAATCCTTTTTGCAAAATATGTCACCGGGAAAAACGGTTCTCCTGGAAGGATGGCGAAAATTAAACCAGGATGGACATCTCAATATAAAAGTAAAATTAGGCGACCTGTTACCTGAGTCCGTTTCGGTAAAAGAAAGAATAGAAACTTTAAAAAACAGAGCCGGGCAAATTACCGGTACAAAAATTTATTACCTTCAGGAAGTGGTATATACTTTTGAGGCAACTGCAAACATAACCGATTATAAAGGTGTACATGTGATGGATCAGTCACTGGCAGATCGTGGATATAAACAAGTGTATAGTAGTCCTGAATTTGCTTTTAAACCCCTTGCCGAAGGCTATTTCGTACTGAATTCATTAACCATTACAAAAGACTTATTTCAGAATTGTGTAACACGGGCAATGCACTATTTAAGTGACCAGATTACCGAAAATTTTGGATTCGAAGAAGTAACAGCAAATGATTTTATGTGGATCGTAGACAGTAGAAAACATCCTGAGTATGCTGCACACCGAAATGCTTTTCAACAAATGAATGAAGTTTTGTTCAATATGAATGCCAGCAGTTCAATTGCTGGTGTACGTGAACAACTAAAACCGGTAATTGATTATTTTGAAAAAGTTAAAAAAACGTATACATCTACAAATAAACACGATCGGAAAATCAGGTATGCAAGCTTTTTTAATCTTGCCGTTTTGTATTATTATTTAGACGATCCGCAAGCAATGATGAAAGAAGCAAATGGCTTGGTGTTAAATGATTTTGACGCAAGAGACGGAAGGGGATTTGAGCAAACAGCAACCTGGTTGAAAAATCTGTTTCAACAAACAAATATCTATTCACGCCATTTTAATATAGACCCATCTGTTTTCAAAGGTCCTTATGAAAAAAATGATGTCTCTGTAAAATAATGTTTTTCTTTTAACAATTTAATTAGCGGTCAGCAGGTAAACATACAAGCGTCTTTTTCAAACAAAAAAGATTCCGTAAATAAATTTTTATTTTGTAGAATTACGATCAGTCATTCCTGATCAGTGGCTGGTTGTTTATTAGAACGATTAAAAAAATTCAACCATCTTTTTGTTTTGCCACGTACATTCTTTATAAGCATTTTATTTTTCAAACGGATTGCTGATTCCATTTTTTTTAAGTTGGCAAATTCAGAAAATGGTTTAGGTAAATAATCTTTTCTAAAATGTTTTATTCTTAATAACAACACTTCCAAATCCTGCCAACTTCCTAAATCATCAAGAATATTGTTTAGTCTTTCAGGTTGATATTTTTCATTTCCCTCTAATAAATTGAATCCATAATAAATTGATTTTAGTTTTTTGCGAAGTTGATGTGGTTTCCTGAATAATTCAAAAATTCCAGTCAATTGTGTATTGATGAAGAATTCAATTTTCTGATTTAATACTTCTGCATTATCAAACTGATCATCCTGTCTAAGTAGAATTTTTATCCGGAGGAGCTCTTTCTTCCTGTAATGATGAATGGCATAAGCAGACCATGCCCTGGTTATTTTCAATATTGCTTTCAGGTAAAGTATAAACTGAGGACAGGAAAAATTAGACTTTTTTTGCAGATTAGTTAATAATCCCAGACAAATTTCTACATCCCGTTGACGTCCCGTTACATCAAAAAGCTCAGTCGTTTTTGTGAGCAATTGTTTATTCAAATTGAAATGCGGATCTTTTTCATTTTTTAGCAAGGTATAAATTTGCAGGTATGCATTGAGTTTTTTTACTGTTACTCTCAATTCATGGATTGCTTCTCCGTCCTTAGATCGCTGTAGAATCTGATTTTTTTTTTCAAAAATTTTCCGCTCCTTTTCCCAATTAACTAATATCGTATTTGATTTATTCAAAAAATAATTTTAAATCATGAACTATACCGGCTAAATAACACCTGTTTTTTGTAATTTAAGATGAGGAGCATCAGGTGTATGACTATTTTTAAACTAATTTGGCATTTTAGAAAAATAACATACGAATTATTATGATTATTGTCGCCACAGAATTACACATTAGAAGTTTTTGGCATTTTTTTGAATTTGCAATCGCTTCTGTACGATCAACTAAACAAGCGAAGAAATCAGTGGGATGTATTTTTGCAGAAGTAAAAAATAATGGATGGAGAATCGGATACACACTTACAGCATGGGAGAATAGAGAAATGATGCAGCAATTTCGTAACACAGGAGATCACAAACAAGCTATGTCAAAAATCAGAAAGCTTTCTCATCAATACAAAACAGTTTTATGGGAATCTGATAAACCGGCAAACTGGGAAGAAGCAAAAACCCATCTTGCTGAAACTGCATTTAAAGTTTTGAAATAATGAGTACCTTCTTATTCTTTTGGTGCCGACCTTGTTCCACTATATAATTCATACTCCAGTAAACGGCAATCTATCGTACTGGTATAAAATTCTACCCGTCGTTTTGCTTTGAATCCGATTTTTTTTGCAAGCTCCAGGTTACCGGTAAATAAATAACCGAAGTAGCCTCCGCATTTCTGTTTCATAAAATCACCAATCCGTTTATACGTTTCTTCCAATTGATTTATATCACCCATCCGTTCGCCATATTCGGGATTTAAATAAAAAACTCCGGAAGCCTGTTGTGGAATTTCAGTTTCAGAAAAATCACAAACAGAAAAATCAATCAGGTTGGCTACACCAGCAGCTATTGCATTTTTCTTTGCATTCTCAATTGCCCGGTCACTATAATCTGTGGCGATGATACGAAGACCGGGCACATCAATGATTTGTTTTTCCAAAAGAGCATCTTCTTGTAAATAAACTGATTCATCATAACCCTTCAAATGCATAAAAGCATAATTGGTTCTGAATAATCCGGGTCGCCTGTTGGTTGCTATCATAGCTGCTTCTATTGCAACTGTACCCGAACCGCACATGGGATTTACAAATGGCGACTTCCGATCCCACTGCGTAGC
>JANLSA010000459.1:0-14658 GCA_031362085.1 Bacteroidota bacterium
GGCATTGATAAAGCCAAGTTTTTGAGCTGCTGATCTTGTAAGATCCACCACCCGCTTCATTTTATGGTGAAGCCGGTCATTAATTTTTACCAGTACTGTTCTGTGATTCCTGAGATTGGTGACCCTTACCCAAGTGCCTAAAGGTAGTACATTGCAGGCCGCTGTCATTTTCTCCTGCCTGAAAATTTCGCCATTCGCCGTTTTCCTTCCGTTGAATTTATTGGAATAATAGCTTGCAGTACCATACAAAATTTTGGATTTTTTCTCAGATTTTGCTATTTTCTGAACAATTCGTTATAAATTTTGCGATGCTCTAAAAAATACATCAGAGATTTTGCGAATTTCTGAAAAATTCATAACAAATTTTGCGATGCTCTGAAATATCCACGGTAGCTTTTTGCGATGCTCTGAAAAATTGGTTTATAGCTCTTGCGAGGCAGTAATATGTTCGTTCGCTGCTTTCGATGACAAAAAAAAACCGTTTTGGTGCCTGAAAATATCGTTCTTTCTCCAACCGGTTTTTTTTAAAGATGAGGTCCAGATGGGGCAATCCGCAATTGTCTTCAACCGATATGGCAAGAGCAATAATACCCTGGCGGAAAAAAAAATATATTCTTGCCTTAGGAGCCGATCAAAGTCCGGCTGTTCCGGATGCGGGTTATTGGCTGTACTTTATGAACCGCCCTACCCCTTTTTTAAAAGGCCCTGAAAAATTTGCCCGTATTCAAAATATTCCTGTTGTAATGATGACGACGACAAAAACGAAAAGAGGTCATTATCATTTTGATTATTTTCTTTTGGCAGATGATACAAAAAAAATACCTGATGGCGAACTGATCCGCCGGTATGTAAAACACCTGGAAGATAATATAAGACTTCAGCCAGAAATCTATTTATGGAGTCACCGGCGATGGAAACATAGCTGGAAAGCTGAGTATAACGAGTTGTGGGTGGACGAATTAAAAGCACCATCAACTACCAGCATATAAGCCGTAATTTGCTTTATTGAAAAACTAAATTTTCTTTTGCTTTATGTATTATCTTATTTACAGTGTTCTCTGGCTGTTATCATTAATACCGGTAAAGGTTTTATACCTGTTTTCAGATTTCACTTATCTAATGATGTATTCTGTTTTTAAGTATCGAAAAGAGGTTGTGTTTAAAAATCTGCTTCAGGCCTTCCCGGAAAAAACTGATGCAGAAAGAATTGTGATTGCAAAACAATTTTACCGGAATTTTATTGATACAATCTTTGAAACAATAAAATTTATTACAATCAGTAAAAAACAAATAAATCAACATGGTACCGGTGATTATGATTTAATAAATAATCTGGCAGCGAAAGGAAAGAATATTCATATCATGGTCGGGCACCAGTTTAACTGGGAATATGCAAACCTTTTATACTCCATGAATCTCAATACCCCATTTATTGCTGTTTATATGCCTTTTAAAAACAAAAACATTGACAAAATATTCTATAAGTTCAGAAGCCAGTATGGAGCCAGCTTTATTTCAGCACCCGATTTTAAAAATAAAAAGCATGATGTTTTTTTGAAGCAGTATACACTTGCTTTGGCAGCAGATCAAAATCCGGGTGATCCCTCTAACGCTTATTGGATTAATTTTTTAGGAAAGCCTGCTCCGTTTATTACGGGACCTGCAAAAGGTGCTGTAAAAAATAATACGGCAGTTATGATAGTTGGTTTTGGCAAAACCAAAAGAGGCCATTATCATTTTACACCAACACTTATTACGGAGAACGGATCCTTATTTACTCCGGAGCAACTTACGGTTATGTATAAAAATGAGCTAGAGAAAATCATCCGGAAAGATCCAGCAAATTATTTATGGAGCCATCGCCGCTGGAAGTATGACTGGAAACCGGAATATGGGGAAATAATAAAATAATTATAAAGTAAGGTTTTTATTTCCCCTCTCCTTTGGAGAGGGGTTAGGGTCTGATGATTACTATCAGACTCCGACCACAGCGTCGAAGGTGAGGTTAAAAAAAAACACCCCTGAGAACAGAGGCGTTTATCAACACACACACATGAAAAACTATGATTTCTTTTTCCTCTTCAATTGTAAATAATCGAGGAAGTAAATTATTTTAAAGGAAATATTATTATTGTCATCTGCTTCTAATGTTTGATCAAAATTTTTGAAATAATTTTTTTCAACCGTATTCTTAAAATCATAGACGGCATCTTTCCAAACTACATTAATAAAACTGCCGGGTGCAAACTGCCAGGTATAAACCATGTCGATGTTGAAAAAGTTTACATTTTGATTTGTGTTCAAATTAAAGGTTGAATTCGAAGTAAGTTTTCCATCAGCCTGTAAATTAAAAAACTGTTTGTTTTGTACACTACTGTTATAATGCCGCATGCGGAACGTAATACCCTGCTTATTATTAAAATTATATTTGGCGCTTAATATATTTTCTATGGTTGTTACTTTTCTTTTTGAAAATACAATTTGCGAACTGTTTTCTGACCAGGTATAACCCATATTATTAAAACGGGGTTCAAATGACATGCGGTAAGAAAGTGATAACCGGTTATTGAAACGGTAGTTTTGCCTGAGTGACATTTCGCTGGTAAATCCATTATAGAAGTTGAAAAATTTGCGGTTAAATACCTGCGCATTGAAAGAATATTTTTTTACATTATTACTTTCAAACCAGCCACCGAAAATTAAACTGGCCCCCCGCTTAAAATATTGACCCGACCAACGCGGCTCATAAAAATCATTCTCCCGGAAATTAAATGCAATAAAACTTCCTGCCCACCACAATTTTTTTGATTGCAGATTGAAATTGAAATTAATTCGTGACCGCTGGTATTTTTCATCTATGCTACCAATCGGCGAAAACAGTTTGCTGTAATTTCCATTTATGTTAATTGAAATACGGTTGTAAAAACCTTTCGGTTCTGTCCACCGGTAGCTTGTAAAAAAACCATGATCCAGAAAATTGTTATTGGTGAAATAACCCAGGTCATTACTGTTATAACGTGTGTTGGTCATTTCCTGCCAAACATTAAAATTAAACCGACCACTTTTTTTCCCGAAATAAAGTCGTTGGCTGTAACCTGTTTTTGATTTGCCATTTGCTTCATATCCTACCAGGTTACTTATGGATGTTTTGCCACCTGCATTCCAGGTATTGGTTTTATCATTGAAATCAAATAAAGCTGCGGTCACATTTGCATCGTAGTCACCTCCGCTTCTCCACACGTTTGTGTTGATAAACGAAATACTGGAATTATTTTTTAATGTCTGATCAAGCACCAATAAATTATAATTCGTTAATGGATCGGTTTGTATTTTCCGTTGTTCTTTGTTAATTGTATTTTCAATAGTTGCATATTGAGTTTTCGTAATAGCATTCAATACACCAATACCCAAACCGTTTTGTGTTCTTCCTGAAATTTTTGAAGCATTAATTAATCTGGATTCAGATGGATTGATCAATACTTTCTCATCAGCACCGGTCATACCATACACATCATATTTATGAATAGGTGAACCACCGATTCTTCTTGAATAAAACAAATCTCCTTTGCTGAAGAGTTCGGTGCCTTCGGTAAAAAAGTTCCGGTTCTCATTAAACTTAACTTCAAACGGTGTAAGATTTAAAACATTATTATCGCTTTGCACCTGTCCAAAATCGGGGATCAATGTTGCATCTAAAGTAAACGCCTGGTTAATGCCATACTTTACATCCATGCCACCATTAAATTGGCTTGTCCAGTTTTCCAAACCGGATTGATTGTATGGAAAATGATTAGCATAGGCTGAGAAATAGGGTGAAAACTGTAATCGTACCGGTGGTTTAATATTACTGATGCCGGTCCATTTGCCTTCCTGAGTAAGAAATCCACTTAAATTCATATCAATCGGGTTCCAGGTATATTGTTGTTCAGTTTTTCTTCTTCGTCGGGTAATATTCATTCCCCATGTCTGCACTTCATCTTTTCCAAAACGGATAGCCGAATAAGGAAGAAACATTTCAAAGCTCCATCCGTTATCATGTATCACAGCGCTGCTTTGCCATACAGCACTCCAGCTGAAATCTTCACCACCATTATTACTGTTTGCAACGGCTGGTGCCATCTTTGCATCCCATTGTTCGCCGAGTGGAGTTACAAAATATTCAAAGCCGTTTATATGATCATTATATGTGTCAAAAATTAACCCTATATAATCATTCGTACCAAAACCATCGCGGCCTGCAAGTTCAGTTGCAATACTATCCCGGCTGCGTTCATAACAAAAACCGCCAAAATAAATACCCTTGTCACTGTACATGAGGTAAGCAATCGTTTTTGTTTCGGGGCTTTCGACGGCACCTGTTTTAGGACGAAACTCAATCAAGTCAGTCATTACTGCAGCATCTTTCCATGCTTCATCATTTATAAGCCCGTCAATTTTTACAGATTGAGTTGTTCGTTTAGCAGGTAATTCTTTTGGAATTGTTTGTGCATTGCTAACAGATGCAAATGCGAATAAGCATAAGATGCCTGTTGCGGCAAAGTTGGTTTTGAAATTCATGGCTATACTTTTGTTATGACGAAATGCGAATCTTACTTGCTATCAGTTGGTGTGTGTCATAACTACTAAATCATTCGTAGAGTAAAAGTAATAGTCAGAAAAATAAAAACTATTTCATTTATCTGAAAGGTAACAGTTGATTGACGAGTGGTTAAAATGGAGGGGTGTTAACTTTTTGTTGGGAGAAAAGAAAGAATCATTTTCGTGAATCTTTTAAAATTTATTTTACTACCAAATCAATTCAGTACACTCATTTCCTTCACAATCTCTGCCTTTTCCTGCTCTTTAATTTTTCCCCAGCCACCCACAATATTGCGCAGGTTATGATAGCCCTGTCTTTTTAATAAGGAGGAAGCAATTACACTTCGGTAACCACCGGCGCAGTGCACATACAAATTTTGTGTATCATCAATAGCAGCCATACTTGCCGGATCGGTCATTTCATTTAGTGGAATATTTACAGCATCTTTTAAATGCCCATCTGCAAATTCTGTTTCTCTTCGTACATCCACTACCCGCAGGTTCGGATCATGCGGTATATCCATCATCAGTTCATCGGCTTCTATATCTACAATCATATCTATTTTTTCGCCGGCATTTTTCCAGGTATCAAAACCGCCGGTAAGACAACCTTCAATTTTTTCAAATCCAACTCTTGCCAAACGAATTACAGTTTCTTTTTCCTGCCCCGGTTCTGTTACCAATATCATTTTTTTATTAAAGGGCAATATAGCTCCTGCCCATTCGGCAAACCTTCCTTCCAAACCAATACTGATTGCACCGGGTATAAAACTTTGGGTAAACAAATCAGCATTCCTGGTATCAAGAATGATTGCATCTTCTTTTATAAAATTTTTAAATGCTTCTATACTTAATGGAGTTGTTCCTTTTGTTACAATTCGGTCAATACTTTCATAACCTTCTTTATTAATCTTTGCATTGATAGGAAAATAACTCGGTGGCGCCGCTATACCATCTGTAACCACTTTTATAAATTCTTCTTTAGTTCTTGCCTGCAAAGCGTAATTAAATTTTTTCTGTTCGCCCATGGTGCTGAAAGTTTCAGTTCCTAAGTTCTTTCCACAGCTACTGCCTGCTCCATGCGCAGGGTAAACAATCACATCATCAGCCAAGGGAAATAATTTTGAATGAATGCTTTCATAGAGCATGCCTGCAAGATCCTGCATGGTTATCTCTTCTCCTTTTTGTGCAAGGTCTGGCCGGCCCACATCACCCACAAATAATGTATCGCCTGTAAACACGCAATGATCTTTTCCTGTTTCATCTTTTAATAAATAACAACTCGACTCCAACGTATGTCCAGGTGTATGCAAAACAGTTATTAATAAATTGCCAATTGAAAAGAGCTCTTTGTCTTTTGCTACATGTACCGGGAATTTTGTTTCGGTACCAGGCCCATAAACAATCGGCGCACCGGTTGCTTTACTTAAATCCAGATGCCCACTTACAAAGTCGGCATGAAAATGTGTTTCAAAAATGTATTTCACTTTTGCTTTTCTATCATTAGCCAGTTGAAGATATTCATCAATATCCCGCAGCGGATCTATAATAGCTGCTTCGCCGTTGCTTTCAATATAATAAGCTGCTTCGCTCAGGCATCCGGTATATAACTGTTTAATATACATTTCAAGAAATTTAAGTGTTTATAAGTTCAAAAAGTTTCAAGGTTTAATTGCATAAACAATAAAAACTAAGTAAGAAGGCAAAAGTAAATAATTCAAAAAATAGGGGCTTACGGTAAGCGTAAATACTATTGCAAAACTTTCAACCTATTTCTAAATTAATAAATACTGATTTTGCCTGAAAAATTGATATCCCCTTTATTTGATAGCAGCTTATGGATTTAGTTGCCCTATAATATTCAGAAAATCTTTCAATCGGGAAGTATTCACCGAATAAAAAATATATTTCCCATCTCGTACCGTTTTTACAAACCCTGCTTTACGTAAAACAGCAAGATGCTGCGAAGCAACGGCCTGTTCTAAAAATAATTCAGTAAAAATTTCTGTTACCGTTGTTTTTCCCTTCTCATCTATTTTTTTCATTATCTGTTGCCGCAGTTTATGATTAATAGCCCGCAGTATGATGGCAGATTTTTTTACATGGAGTGTGTCCATTATTATTTTCTCCTCTTTTTCCTTGCCCGTAAATTCAATTGAATAATTGTTCATAAGGATGAACTGATTTATAGAACCGCAAAGCTATATTATTTTTTAACCTGTACAGTATGAAAATCTTTTATATAAAAAGGCTCGGCATAAGCCACATCCGCATAATTCTTTTCCTGCATTTTCGTTTCGGCAAGTGCTATCATAAACGATGCATTGTGTTCAACTGTTTCAAACAAAGCATTGCTATGATGAATGATGCCTTTGCATTTTTCAGCACCGTTTCCAAAAAATAATATTTTCCCAGTTGCTAATTCTTTTTCAAAACTTTTTTCGTCAATTATTAAAGCATGTGGTGGTTGGATCATCTTTAGATTAAAATCATACAACGCAGTAAACACTTCCATTCTTCTGGCATCTATCATTGGGCAGAAGTTGGTTGACTGGTTTATAAGTTGATTGGTTAATTGGCTGGACAAAGCAGCAACAGCCATTACCTCCAATGTACTTAATGTTATTAATGGAATATCTAATGCAAAACAAAAACCTTTTGCAGCTGCAAGACCCACCCGAAGCCCGGTATAAGAACCGGGGCCATTACTTACTGCTATTGCAGTTAAATCAGTAATTGCAAATCCGTTTTCTTTTAATAAAGTATCTACCGATGGATGCAGCCACTCCGCATGTTCTTTCTGGTTTTTATTTTCAGTCATACTTAGCAATATTCCATTTTGTGCAATACAAATTGATGCACTTGAAACGGCAGTATCGATATGGAGTATCAATGACATTTAAAGAGTAGTTTCTTTTTTCAATAATGCAGCCGGAGTATAGCGGCTGTCTGTTTTGCTTAACTCATTTAGCAATTCATAAATATTTTTTAATCCAATCAATTCGCTCCACTCAAACGGACCATAGGGATAATTAGTTCCTAATTTCATTGCTGTATCAATTTCTCTTTTTGTGCTCACTTTTTCTTCCAATGCAAAATATGCTTCGTTTATAATCATACTTACCACCCGTGCAGAAATAAAACCTTTTACGTCAGGCACCCACTCAATTGTTTTATGCAAAGCAGTAATAATCTTTTCTGCCGCAGTTTTCAAAAAATCATTTAAACAAGCCGCTTCAAATAATTCATTTTTAAGAAATGTTGACCAGCCGTTCACTCTTATAAACGATGCGTCTGTTTCTAAAATCGTAAAAGGAACAGCATTGATAAAAACCGGTTTTGCTGAAAATTTTTTAAGCAATTCAATTCTTTCATCATTCATTTCAAACTGCAAATCAAAGAAAGCATCAGCTTCGGAGTGAGTCGAAAATTCAGACAACTCCTTTATGTGAATAACATGAACGGAATTATTCTGGCATTGGGCCAATAATTCATTTTTTGCATTCTCATTACCTAATACAACTATCTTCATGGTAAGATTAATTCTTTTTTGCAAAGAAAGCACTTAAACATAAATTCGTAATCTTATTTTCATTTAAAAAATTACTATGAACAAAACAATAATTAATACACCGGATGCCCCTGCTCCAATCGGTCCATACAATCAGGCAATACTTTCCGGTAATCTACTTTTTATTTCGGGTCAGATTTGCCTTGACCCGGTTAGTGGAAAATTAAAAAACAAGGATATACAAGAAGAAACCCACCAGGTATTGCACAACTTGAAAGCAATACTCAGTGCAGCCGGAATGGATTTCAACCATGTGGTAAAAACAACAATTTTTATAACCGATATGAATCGTTTTTCTGAAATGAATGAAGTGTATGGTAAATATTTTACCAGCGACCTGCCTACCGGACAGGCAGGCTTTCCGGCAAGAGAGACAGTACAGGTTTCGGCATTACCAAAATTTGTAAATGTGGAGATAAGTATGATTGCAGTTAGCCCTCTGTCTCCCTAAAGGGAGTACTTAGGTCTAACAAACTTTTAGATATTCAATTATCTTTTTAAGAAGAAAGTTGTTAAGTAAGGTACAGACTGAATTACTACTATTCAATTTTTACTGACCGGCCTGCAAAAAACAGTTTCGGCAATAGCAAGTCGCAAATTTTTTTATTCAGTGGTCCGAAAGTCTGCAGGTTTTATTAAGGATGTTTCAACCTTAATAATAGTATTAAATGTCGATGCATCTTATAATTTAAAACCCCGATTAATAGTTCATGCGTCAATTGCTGCAAATTATTTTATTAAAACCTGTAACCTGGCTTGCAGAAAAATTTTCATCCAAACCTGACAAAGAAAAAATATTTGCAGCACTAAGTAAATTACAAAAAACAATTATAGAAGACCCGGGTAAACGAGGCATTGTAATCCCTTTTGAAATCAATAATGGAAAGTTCATTATTTTTTCTGACCAGCATCGCGGCGCAAAAGATGGTGCTGACGATTTTGCAATTTGTGAGCCTCAATATCTTGCTGCATTGGATTTTTATTATGAAAATAATTTTCATTTTATCAGTCTTGGCGATAGTGAGGAGCTTTGGGAAAATAGTTTAAGTAAAGTAAAAAAACAGAATACACTTACCATTGATAAGGAAAAACGGTTCCTTGAAAAAAATCGCTTCACAAAAATTTTTGGCAATCATGATCTTTTTTGGGACAATGATCCCTTTGCATGGTGGCAATTGAAAAAAATGTATGGCCAGGAAGTAAAAATTTATGAAGGAGTGATTCTTCAGTTTGCAAACCTACCTGCGGCCAGTCAGGTTTTAAATACGCAGCCTTGCCTGCCCCCAGGTAGGTTTGAAATCTTTTTAACTCACGGACACCAGGGTGATGCCAGTAGTGATGGCAACTGGTTCAGTAAATTTTTTGTAGCTAGAATTTGGGCACCCTTGCAGGCATATTTAAAAATTAATCCCAACACACCTGCTTATGATTCGGTGTTGAAAACCCGGCATAACCAGATGATGTATGAATGGTCATCACAACAAAAAAACGTACTGCTGATTACCGGGCATACGCATCAACCGGTTTTTGAATCGTTGACACACCTGGAACGTTTGTATAAAAAATTGCTGGAAGCAAGAAACAGAAAAGAGGTTGCCGTAGTTAAAGAAATTGAAATGGAAATTTTTAAACGAAAACATACTTACGTTGATATATCACCCGATTATCTGAATATGAAATCTACTTATTTTAATTCTGGCTGCTGCTGTTTCAATGACGGCGATATAACAGGAATAGAAATAGCCGATGGAAAAATAAGATTGATAAAGTGGAATAACTTAACCGGCAGAGAAGTTCTTGGAGAAGCAACTCTTGGCAGCTTATAAGAACAGAACTTTTAATTTTAATGTTAACTCAGCACTTTACAGTTTTTCTTTTTTTACCAATTGCTCCTCTTGCTTCCATTTTCTTAATATAATCTGTGGCCAGCGGAACTTTGCAGGCCGTGCCGCCCATATTTATGGTTATGGTTCCTATCTTTTTAGAAATTTCAATTGCTTCTTTCGTTAATGATTTTATATAGCCGCCTACACCAATTACAAAACCATTCATCGTATAACGAACACGATCGGGTGCAGTATGAATTTCTTTTTGGACCCGTTGTAATAATTTTTTAATTAAAGGGATATCCAATTCTTCATCTGCTTTCATGGCTATTACTCCAGTTAAAGTATTCCATCCCGCAGAAGCAATTGTTTCTTTTGGTGAATCAATCCATTTCATACCCAATTCCCATCCATATGCACTTTCTGCAGCTACCCACGATACAGTATATTCACACATTGCACTACTGGTTGCTTTTTCTGCCCATTGCTGAATATCCTTTTTACTCATTTTGGATTCATCGGCTATTAATCCAGCGAGATACATAGCATCATAATTTCCGGTTGCATACAATTCCATTGCAAGCCGGTGATCTTTTTTTACTTTTTTCTGAATGACCTTCAGGTCTCCGATTTTTACACCAAACAACGGTTCTTTAATGCCGTGATTCAGAAATATTTTTTTAACTGATGCAGAACCTTTCTTTTCAAGTTCTGTTATTATTTGCTGAGCTGTCATAAAAAAAAATTAAAATGCTTTCTTCCAACTATTATTTTTTCTATCCCAATCAGGAAGTTTTCCATCGGGATCCAGTTTCACTTCTTTTATTATACTGGTAGTTGGCGCCGAAAAAGTATATTTTGCGCCACGCTGCCAAACTTCAACAGGTAAATTAATCCGATGTTCTTTACCATTTGTTTCAACAATTAAAACCGTAACAGGCATCGGCATTTTTTCAAGACTCTCAATTGTTATCTCCGCTCCCTTCTCAGGAATTTTATCAATATATTTTACTTCATTTACCGTTTGATCGAGCTTCCATGTATTAAATACCCAACCACGCCAAAACCATCCCAGATCTTCACCTGAAGTATTTTCCATACTATGAAAGAAGTCCCATGGTGTGGGATGTTTGAAAGCCCAACGGCTTACATATTCTCTGAAAGCAATATCAAAACGTTCCGGTCCAAGTACTACTTCCCGCAATGCAGTTAACATAGCTCCGGGTTTTAAGTATGCTGCTACTCCAAGATTAGCCTGTTGAACTACGTCAGGAATATTATAAAGGCCATCCATTTTTTCATCATAGGTATATTTTACCATGAACTCATTGTTGGGGTCATCAAAAAAGTTACCACCTGATTTAAATTCTCCTTTATTAAATTCATTCGTCGATAAAGTGTTGATGAAAGTATTGAACCCTTCATCCATCCAGGCATATTTCCGTTCATTACTTCCTACAATCATCGGAAACCAGGTATGACCAAATTCATGATCGGTTACACCCCACAATCCTTCGCCACTTGCACCTGAACCACAAAAAACAATACCGGGATATTCCATACCACCAACGATGCCCGCCACATTTACTGCCATCGGGTAAGGGTACGTAAACCATTTTTTAGAATAATGTTCTATTGCGCCTTTTACAAATTCAGTACTACGCTGCCATCCATTTTTTACAATGCTTTCCGCTGGATACACACTTACAGCCAACGACTTTTTATTATCGGGTAAATTTATTTTTGCTGCATCCAGTACAAATGCTTTTGATGCACCCCACGCTACATCTCTTGCATTTATAATTTTAAATTTCCAGGTACTGTTTGCTTTCGATCCTGCCTTACCGGCTGTTAGATTTTTTTCTTTAATATCTTTTTCACTTCTTATCGTTACTGTCTTATCACTATTCTTTGCTTCATTCCATTTTTTTAACTGATCTGCTGTTAAACATTCTTCAGGGTTTAATAATTCTCCACTACCCATTACAATTAAATTAGATGGAGCAGTAACGGCAAAATCAATATCGCCATACTCCAGATAAAACTCACCCTGACCTAAATAAGGCAATGTATTCCATCCCTGCACATCATCATATACACACATACGCGGAAACCATTGTGCTACTTCATAAATCCAGCCATTTTTTGAATTCAGTCTTCCCATTCTGTCGCTGCCGTATTCGGGAATAGAAAATTCATAATTGATTTTTAATTTTACTTTTTTCCCGGCTCCTTTCAATGCATCTTGCAGCCATACCTGCATCCGGGTATCTGTTGTTATATATTTTGGTATAAAAGTTTTTCCATCCATTTCTACGGAAAAAGATTTTATATTATCTCCTTCTGTAAATTTTGAGTTGGCCCATCTGCCACCGGCAGCAGTCGTTGTAGCAGTAGCACGGGAATCTTGCCTGTAAATATTCTGATCTACCTGCATCCATAAAAATTTTAAATTATCGGGGCTGTTATTCGTATAGCTAATTACCACTTCTGCAGCTACAGAATGTTTTGCAGTATCTAATGTACAGTTGATGGAATAGTCTGCCCGGTTTTGCCAGTATTTCGGTCCGGGTTCGCCACTTGCACTGCGGTAATCATTACCAGGGTAAGGATAAAACTGCGGATTGAATGCTTCCCGGTTATCAAATTTTGATTGGGCAATCATAAGGGTACATTGCATAAGCAATAAACATAAAATTGAAAATCTCTTCATGTAGTGTAATTTTTATTAAGGATGCAAATTATATAAAAGCGTTGAGGCTAAGATACCAGTCTTCATTTATTTGGATAAATTTAAGGAAACAATGATTCGGCTGTAGCCACACTCTCCGGCTTCCCCACATCCACTAACTTATCGCCGCTATGATTGTACCCTACAATTAAATGTTCAGGAGCTAGTTTAAGATAAACATCTATCAAAGAAAATTTTCCTCCGAAGCCATACTCTTTCATCAGTTGAAATATTTCATATTCAAAAACCACCACACAGCTATAAGCCATTTCATGCCTCACCTCCGACGCTGTGGTCGGAGTCTGATAGTAATCGTCAGACCCCAATCCCTCTCCAACTGGAGAGGGGAATGCCATTTTCAATTCACCGGTACTATTATTTCTCCATCCAATTAATCTATAGTCTTTATTAAATAATAAGTTTCTTGAAGTTTTACGATCCGTAACACCAAAACTTATTAATGCTTTATTCTCGACATGAAAATTAATAAGTTTACTTATATTAAGGTTGGTCAAAAAATCCGCATTGCAGGTTATGAATCTTTCGCCGGCAGTAAATAATTTTTCTGCATGTAATAAACCTCCTCCTGTTTCTAACAATTCATTAGTTTCATCGCTGATGAAGATATTACTTCCCCAACCATTATTCTTTTTTACAGTATCGATAATCTGTTCAGCAAAATGATGAACGTTTGCAATTACATCTTTTATTCCATATTGTTGCAGGTATTCTATATTTCTTTGCAGCAACGATTTTTCATTCACTAATGCAAGAGCCTTTGGATGTTTGTCTGTCCAGGGTTTGAACCTTGTACCTAAACCTGCGGAAAATATCATTGCTTTCATATCTGTTATTTTACCACATAGTACATAGGGAACAAAGGCTTTCACATAGAAATTCTATGTGTGCTTTTACTACTGTGTTCTATGTGTCTATGTGGTTCAAATTTATAGTTGAATAGAATTGATGCAGTACAAGTGTGCGACGCAACAGAAGCTCAATCAGGGAACTTAAGCTGGTAACACTATTAATTTTTTTCGGGCAAATGGTTAATCCAGTTTTTTTTCTCTTGCTCAGTATGAGATAACTCAATCTTCACTTTAAATTTGTTTTTTAAATGCCTTGCCATTGCATCGGCGGCATACACACTGCGATGCTGACCACCGGTGCAACCAAAGCTCACCATCAAACTTTCAAAACCTCGTTTTATATACTCTTCCACACTGATGTCTACAATATCAAAAACACTATTGAGAAAATCGGGCATTTTTGTTTGTTGTTCTAAAAAATCTTTTACAGCTTTATCTCTGCCGTGTTGTATTTTCATTGTTTCAATTCTGCCAGGATTTAAAATGCCTCGGCAATCAAAAATAAATCCTCCGCCATTTTCTGTTTCATCAACCGGCAATTCCTTACGGTAAGAGAAGCTGCAGATTTTTACTACCAAAGGTGTTGAATCATTTGCTTGCAGTGGTGTAAATTGTTCGATGACTTCGTTACTGGTACAAATGTCCAATACTTTTTTAAATTCAGGAACAGAAATGCCAATACTTTGATTGTTTAAAAATGATTTTAAATTTTGTAAGGCTAGCGGTATGCTTGTTAAGAAATGTGCTTTACGTTCGAACAAACCCCGAAAACCATATGCACCCAATACCTGTAATAAACGCAGCAACACATATCCATTATATTGTGTTTTAAATATATTTTTGTCAATCGTTGTTCCAATTGTCTTTTCAAAAAAATCCATATACTCATTCAGCAAATTATTTTTCCATTCATCCGGTAGATTTGCTTTTGCCTGCCAAAGCAAACTTGCCACATCATATTGCGGTGCACCTTTCATTCCACCCTGATAATCAATAAAGCCTAAACCCCCATCAGGTTTAATCATTTTGTTTCTGATTTGAAAATCACGGAACATGAAATATTTATACTCCGTATGGGTAAGA
>JANLSA010000506.1:0-6124 GCA_031362085.1 Bacteroidota bacterium
CTGCAGCGGTTTCCGGATGGGGCATACAGCATTGACGCAAATTTTTACAAGAGTGAAATTTATGGAAGTAAAAAAGATTGGAACAATGCATTGTCCGGTTATGAATCGGTTGCAGCAGATGCACCAAATAAATTTGCAGAAAAATCAGCAATTGCGGCTGCTCGAATTTATTTCTTCGAATTAAAAAATTATGAAAAAAGTGAGCAATTTTTTGAACTGATGAAACAGTTATCCAGTAACCAGGAAACAACATTGGAAGCAATGCGTGGATTATTACGCAGCCAGTACCAGTTGAAGAAATGGGATGCTGCTGTTACTAATGCAAAAGAATTAGCCAATGCAAAAGGAAGTAGTAGTGATGATAAAGCTTTAGCTAATATGGCTATTGCAAAAAGTTACCAGGTGAATGGTCAATATGATTTGGCTATCGCAAATTATAAATCAGTAGTGCAATTGAACAAAGCCGCTCTTGCAGCAGAAGCCCGGTATGAAATTGCGAATAGCTGGTTTGCAGTTAATAAAATGAGTGATGCTGAAAAAGCAGCGTTTGAAGTAATCAATAAATCGGGTTCTTATGATTTTTGGGTTACGAAGGCTTATATTTTGTTAGGTGATGTTTATTTCAAACAAAAAGATTATTTCAATGCGAAAGCAACCTATCAGAGTATAGTTGATAACAGTATTAACCCCGAATTAAAAAGTGAAGCGCAGTTAAAATTGAATAAAGTAATAGAAGAAGAGGGCAGGAGCAGTAAGATAGATGGATAATTGAACAATTATTATTTAGTACTAATAACCAATCGTTGAAATGAATAGAAAAAATAAAATATTTTGTGTAGTAATAATTTCTTTATTTGGAAATTCAGTAGTGGCTCAACAGGATACCAGCCGCAGAAACGTAAGTATTACATCTGCATTCAAACCCGTTTTGAAGGAAGCCGCGAAAATAAATTTTAATGCAAGCCCACCTGTTGCGGATACTACCAAGCCGAAATTACAATACAATATTCCAAATCAAAATATGCTGTTTGGTTATCAACCGGGTTCATTGAAGCCACTTGCTCTCGATATTGATAGTGGTGGCAAATGGAATAATAGTAGTTATGTGAAAGTTGGATTCGGAAGTTTAAAAACTCCCTACTTACAATTAGGATTGAGTGCAGGCGATGGAAAAACGGCGGGTGTTACAATTTTTGCAAAACATGTTTCAGCCGATGGCAAACGCAATTATCAGGATTTTACAAATACACAGGTTCGGTTGGATGGGCATTTTCAAACAGCAAAAAATATAGAATGGAATGCCGGAGTAGGAATGAAACAGGATAAAACATGGAAATATGGCTATGAGCCACAGAATTTAATTTTTGCAAAAGATTCATTGAAACAAAGTTTCAATACGTATTCCGGAAAAATCAGTTTTCATAATATAAATAAAACAACGTTCGGCATATCGTATGCACCCGAAATTCAGATTGCTGTTATGAGTGATGATAATAAAAATAGTGAAAGCAATACAGTGGTGACCCTGCCACTGGAAAAAACGATCGGTAAAAATTTTGCAGTTAAACTTGGAGTAACCTTTGATTTAACCCGGTTGTCGCCTGAGAAAAAAGCAGCAATTAACAATACGATGTATTATTTATCTCCTTCAATAAATTATAAATCATCAAAGATAAATGTGCAGGCAGGTATTCGCCCAAGTTGGGATAACAAAACTTTTAAAATGTTTCCGAACCTGATGGCAGATATTAGTACAGAGGACAAACAATTTACACTTCAAATGGGTTGGTCAGGCTCTATAAGGAAAACAACTTATCAGTACCTGGCATCGCAAAATCCCTGGTTGGAATTGCCAGTAACATTTAAAAATACCTGGATAGAAGAAAGATTTGCAGGAATTAAAGGATCAGTTGGTAATCATTTTACGTATGGGGCAAAACTTGGCTTTAATAAACTCAATAACCAACCGTTGTTTGTAAATAAATATAGCGGAGGGGATGGTGGTAAAATTTTTTTAGTAATGACTGAGCCAAGAATTAATGTTATAAATCTTGGTGGTGAAGTTGGAATTACGATGCAGGAAAAACTTTCCTGGACAGCGGGTTGGCAGGTAAACCAATATTCTGGCCTAAAAGTAAATGATAAACCATGGGGGTTGTTACCCATGGAATTTAAATCGGCACTTCGCATACAAGTAATAAAAGATTTATGGTTGAAAGGTGATGTGTTTGGATGGGGCGGACCTAAGTATATGAAAAGTGATGGCAGTGATGGAAGATTAAAGGGTGCCTTTGATTTGAATGCAGGTCTTGAATTTAAGATTACAAAAAATATTAACCTCTGGACGCAGTTTAATAATATTACCAACAAAGAATACCAGCGTTGGAATCAATATCCGGTTTATGGGTTCAACTTTGTCGGAGGAGTCGTATTTTCGTTTGCACAACTAACTAAATAATGTATTCAGAACTGTTCCGCTATTTTATACAGCATAAAAAATTGAGTTTACCTGGAATCGGAAATTTCAGCTTAGAAAGAAAACCAGCAGAAGCTGATTTTATCAATAAATGTATACTTCCTCCTGTTTATTCAATTGAACTTCACCAACAGGAATATGAAAAGCCTTCTCATAAATTTTATACGTGGATTGCAACTGCATTGAATATTTCAGAGAAAGAAGCCGTGATACGTATAAATGATTTTGCTTTTGAAATGAAAAACAATATCAGTAATGGTAATAAAATAGAATGGAGTGGCATCGGAGTTTTGAGTAAAGGAGTCGGAGGTAAAATAAAATTTTTAAATGAAGAGTTGCCTTCGATTGAAAAAATAATACCTGCGGAAAAAATAATTAGGGAAAAAGCCGAACATTCTGTTTTAGTAGGTGAGCGGGAAAGGACTTCTTCAGAGATGACTGAATATCTCAATCAACCTGATGCAAAACGAAATTTATGGTGGATTTTTCCTCTTACATTGGTTTTACTTTCTTTAGTATTTATCAGTTGGTATTTTTCTAAATATGGAATTGAAAGCTCTTCAGTTAGAAATACCCAAAATGTAAATTCTGGTTCAACAACAGAATCTTACAGGGAAATTAAATAAACAGTAATTTCCGGGTTCAATAAAAATTTTTCATACAGGGTCTCTTGCTTATTTTTGAACACTTTCATTTTTTCATGTACAATACAATTCATCTCAATCGTTGCCCGGTTTGCCATGCTGAAAAAATTTCGCCAATTTTTGAAGCTAAAGATTATACAGTAAGTAATAATGAGTTTTCAATCTGGCAATGCAATAATTGTTCAGTTCGATTTACACAAAATATACCTGATGAGCAATCAATTTCCGGCTTTTATCAATCCGAAGATTATATTTCCCATACAGATTCACACAAAGGCTTAATAAACTGGATTTATCAGCTGGTAAAAAAAAGAACTTTATCTGGTAAACGAAATTTGATTATGAGATCAACTGGTTTGCATAAGGGAAATCATCTTGATGTAGGTTGTGGTACCGGAGCTTTTGCAAACAAAATGTTGAAAGCAGAATGGACTGTTACAGGATTGGAACCTGATAGCGGCGCAAGAGCAGTGGCAGAAAAAATGTATGGACTAAAAATTCTTAATGCTGATGAGTTATTTAATTTACAAACTAATAGTTTTGATGCTATAACACTTTGGCATGTATTGGAACATGTGCATGACCTACACGGTTATGTAAAACAATTAAAGAATTTATTGAAAGAAAACGGAAAATTATTTATAGCAGTTCCGAATTATACATCTTATGATGCTCAAGTTTACAAACAATATTGGGCTGCTTACGATGTGCCCCGGCATTTATATCATTTTTCTCCGGCATCAATGAAAAATTTAATTGAACAGCACGAATTAAAGATTATTTCATACAAACCGATGTGGTTTGACAGTGTTTATGTTTCATTACTCAGTAGTAAGTATAAAAATGGTAAAACAAATTTTATTCGTGCAATGTGTACGGGACTGGTATCAAATCTGAAAACTTTGTTTGATGTTAAAAAATGCAGTTCTGTTATTTATATTATTTCAAAATAAGCGGCTATTTCCCAAATTGAATTTCATAAAGTGCTGGCCAATATTTTCCGGTTATATAAATTTTTTTAGTTGTTTCATCATAAGCAATTCCGTTTGGAACATTTGATCCGGGATATTTTGCTTTCGCTGTGTCCCAAACTTTTGCCAGGTTTGCTTTGGCTACTATTTTACCATTTTCAGGATTGATCTTTAAAATATAATCATACTGCCATTGATTGGCAAAAATAAATCCATCAATATATTCAAGCTCGTTTAAATTAAAAGAATTAACGCCTGCATCCGTAACAGGTACCGATTTTTGTTTTTTAAATGTAGATGGGTCATAATAATCTAAGTTACTACTGCCATTACTTACTATCAAACTCTTGCCATCTGTTGTTATGCCCCAACCTTCACCGATCAGCGTATATTCTTTTATTTTTTTAAAGTCGATATTATAAACAAAAACCACGTTCTCTTGATACGTAAGTTGGTAAATGGTGTCACGCAAAATTGTAATTCCTTCTCCAAAATATTTTTTATCAAGCGAAATTTGCTTTAACGGTTTTCCAGTTTTAAGATCCACTTTCATAAGCCGGGTTTTGCCATTCCGATCAGGGTCACCTGTCCCTTCGTATAATTCACCTTTATAAAAAGTTAGCCCCTGGGTGAAGGAAGAAGTATCATGCGGATACGATGGAGATATTATTGAATAACTAAGATTAATTGGTGTATCAGGATTTACTTCATCAGGAGTATCCGTGCCTCCATTATTGCATGCAGCTAGAAAAAAGAGTAAAAATAAAGGGATTAATTTTTTCATACTGGTTATAAATAAAGGACAAATGTACAATTTGCCATTTATTGATCCTGCTAAATAAAATACAATAAAAGTATATTTACTAATGGCCTAAATTACAAAGTCTGAATTATCGGATTATCTTTGTACCACAAACCATTCGATTTTCCTTTCCACTCGTTTCATTAAAAATAATATCCTTGTTAAAAGCCCGATCCGAATACCCTGAAACTCCGCTAACAAATTATTTTGATCATTTTTTTGCATTAGAACTATTACGATGAAAGGAATTCTGTACCTGACTTTATTTTCGTTTTTATCCGCACAAAGTTTTTCACAAAAAAAATGTGAGACGTTCCGTTATATTCAAAAGGAACTGAAGGAAAATCCGGGATTAGAAAAACGCCAGCTTGCAATTGAGGAATTTACAAACCGATATATTAATTCGAATTTGCTGAATGAAAATAATCAACAACGGATAACCGGGATTTCTATAATTAAAATTCCGGTGGTTGTACATGTGCTTTATCATTTTCCAGAACAAAAAATTTCAGATGATATTATTAAGAACCAGATTGAAATACTGAATCGTGATTTCAGAAGAAAAAATCCTGATACAACTTTAACTCCATTATCATTCAGAAATGTGGCGGCAGATTGTGAAATAGAATTTTATCTTGCCACTTCCGATCCTTTTCTATTTTCTACAACAGGTATTGAAAAAAAATATACCCCCGTGCAAAGTTGGGGTACATCCGATAAAATGAAATTTAACGAAGAGATGGGTGCGAATGCATGGGATTCAAAAAAATATCTCAACATCTGGGTATGTAACACAGGTGATCTTGCCGGTTTTTCATCTTTACCTGGAAGCGATTCTAAAAAAGATGGAATTGTAATAGACTTTGGAGCCTTTGATACAAATTTCTTTGGCAATGGTTATGATATGGGCAGAACCCTGGTACATGAAGTGGGTCATTGGCTAAATTTAATTCATATCTGGGGTGATAGTGATTGTGGCGATGATAAAGTTGCTGATACTCCCAAACAGGAAATATATACTTCTGAATGTCCAACCGGAGTACGTGTATCTTGCAATAACGGCCCGACTGGAAATATGTATATGAATTATATGGATTTTACGAATGATGTATGTATGAATTTATTTACAAAAGGGCAAAAAACAAGAATGCGGTCCTTATTTGCTTCTGGAGGAACTCGGGAATCAATTTTAAGCTCAACCGGGTTAGCTACTCCAATCGCTATTGTAAGG
>JANLSA010000543.1:0-2605 GCA_031362085.1 Bacteroidota bacterium
TGCTGTTTGTTATTAAAAAAAATATCCTCTTCGCATTCTCCATATTTTTTAGCTTTATAAAAAGCCTCGTCTTTATCTGCAGCTGCTATCAACCGAAGCTGTTCATCAAATTGCGATTCGCTAGTCTTACCGCAAATAATCTGGAAAACAATTTTTACAAGATACCAGTTCATAAAAGCAGTTTATATTATTGGTAAAAAAATCAGAAATTTCTTATTTCAATGCCGGCAAAAATGCTGGTTCCTTTTAACACCAATGCTTTATTCGGATTAATGTTATTGTTTTCCATAGTACGCTTATCTTCAATACCGCCGAAGATGGCTACAATGTCTGACTTTACATCCCAATCAGACGGAACAACAATTTTTGTTCCACCGAAAACCTGGGTTAATTGAATAGCCACTTCACCTTTAATATCAGCCTGGCTGAAGTTTAATTCGGAGCCCCCCATAACATTGGTTACCTGGCCCCCTTTAAAATTTTTGGAAAGAATATTCTTTTTTATCCCGCCGAATATTGAAGTCGTATCTAAAAAATCTTCTTTGGAGTTTTGCGATTCATCTACAACTGTGGCTTCTTCTATATTGCTAAATGATGAAGTTTTTTTTTCAGCCCTTTCTTTTCTGTTGCAGTTTCCACCCTGCGGCCTTACAATAAATACGATTCCAAGAATTATTAATATAGCAGGCCAGATAAATTTTCTTGCATCCATATCCGGGATAATCTGGGTGCTGAGAAATATGCCACCAAACAAGACCATCAATATCCAACTACTGCCTCGAAAACCAGATTTTATACCCGAAAATAATCCAATGATTACAATAAGCATGGGCCAACTGAGAAGCCAATGAGGTAACAAAACATTTAATGCTTTTAATAATGCAGCAACGCCAATTAATAAAATAATAAGCCCTGTAAAAATATGACCGTGCCGTTGATTGCTTTGTATTTTACTTTCCCAACGTTTCTTTTTATCCTCCCATCTTTTTTCAAAATCATTCATTGCTTTAAATTTGATACAAAGCTAAAGGCAAGAAATGAATAGAGAATAGTGAATGGGTGATATGTGGAAGATTTCCGGCAAATGGAGGAAATAGAGCGGTGAATTTTATTTTAAGAAAGAGAAATAGCCCATTCCAGCTTATACGGTTTTTCTTTCCCTTTTATGCAGGTAAAAAGGAAACAAGTAATAAATGGCATATTGATGTCTTCATTCCAGTATTTTATTCCAACTGTTCCGCTTACATATGTTTCTGTTGTAGATGTATCAATTGCTTTTAAATCATTTGGTACCGCAATACTGCTGTATCCAAAATCAATTCTTCTGTCAGCCAATTTTTCTACCATATCTTCCAGGAGGGTTGGCTTGTCGAGTGTGGCGGTGATTTGAAGTGGCTTTTTCATAATCTGAGCTTTTACTTTAAACAATCCTGATCTTTCATTCACATTACCCATCTTCAACGGTTTGTTTTCGTTTGTCTGTATCTATGATGCAGCCAACAGTGCTTTAGTTAAAAAAGAAATGTGAAAATTCGCAGAGAATTGGGAGAATTACTAAGTAAAATATCAGATAAGTTGAAAACTGTCGCCATCAAATAATCCTTTATCACTTAGTTTTAGATGGGGAATAACTAATAAAGCCATAAAAGAAAGAGTCATAAAAGGAGCTGAAAGTGTTGAGCCCAATTCTTCTTTTACCATTTTATCAATAGCAGTATAAGCAGCGGCTACTTTATATCCATCTTCATTACTCATCAATCCGGCAACCGGTAATGCAAGAACGGCCCCATCCCCGAACTGTGTTCCCAACCTTTGGTTGTCCCCAGCGGGGAAGGCCACAGAGACTCCGCCATTACAATCAATTACTTTGTTTACAGCATCACAAATACTTTTATCATCAACACCCACAGCAACAATGTTGTGACTGTCGTGTGCAACAGAAGAGGCGATAGCTCCTTTTTTTAATCCAAAATTTTTAATAAATGCTTTTGTAATTGGCGCATCCTTGTAACGATTGACAACCACTATTTTTAAAATATCATTTTTAACATCACTTTCTATTTTACCATCTATAATTTTTGGTTTAACAAAAAGCTTATTTGTAATAAGCTGTCCATCTAATGCTTCAATAACAGGAATTTCCTTTTCGTTGTTCCATTTAATTATAAAATTCTCACTCTTCTTATTCGTACACGAAAAATTGTTGATGAGTGAAGACTGCCGGCTGCGGATTGCTGATTGACCATTTTCTGCCACCAACTCACCATTAATGTATGTTTTTACTACTTCAAATTTTTTCAAATCTTTTACGATAATAAAATCTGCCGCATCCCCTTCTCTTAATAAACCAACATCTAATGAATAATGATTCACCGGATTTACACATGCAGCATTTAATATCTTATATAGATCAATCCCTTTTGCAATGGCTCTTGCACATAAATCGTTTATATGTCCTTTCTCCAAACTATCCGGATGTTTGTCATCACTACAGAACATAATCCTGTCATCAAAATCATTTAGCAAATCAATCAATGCTTCAAAATTTTTTGCTGCACTTCCTTCCCTTATCATAATCTTCATTCCAAATTGCAATTTATCCAAC
>JANLSA010000563.1:0-4347 GCA_031362085.1 Bacteroidota bacterium
TTAAGGTTATTTGTTTCATATAATAATTTTAGGGGAATAAGGTACAAATTCTGCAAACAGTAATCAAGAAATAAATGGATAAAGCCTAGTATTTTGGTGATGAACTTATCAGTTGACTGAGCCTAACTGACTGATTTTTATTTGCATAACAGTTGCAATACTTTGTGCCCTCTCTTTTGCAATAAAAGCTTTTTCTCCTTCAAATAATTCATCTACCGTTATTTTAAAATATTTAAGCCATGTTTCAAAATGATGTTTCTTCAATGGAGATTTTTCATGAAGAATTAAATGCGGCTGCATAGCGTTCTTCCGGTATTTGTCCGAGCTAAATAAAATCGAATCCCAAAAATCAACCAGCACCGGCAGGTGGTGTTCCAGATTTATATTAGCCACATCGGTAAATAAATAATTGATGGAGTCATCTGTCAACAGTTTGTTGTAAAAATTTTTTACCAGCAAAAACAAATCTTCTCTTGATCCGATATCTTTTTTCATTTACGGCCCCTTTTTGATTTTACCAAGTCATATTGCTCATCATAATCTTTCCGGATGGTACCCATCAGTCTGTCCCAGAATAAAAAATACAAGCCATAATTTCCTTTAAAGTATTGATGGTGCATGTTGTGATTAACTGAAGTGTTGATCCATTTTCCGAGCCAATGCCTGCTGAATCCTTTTGGATAAAGTTCCCAGCCAAGATGACCATACACATTATAGATAATCATAAACAGGAAAAAGAATAGCAGGTGAAAGAGATGTACGGGTATCGTAAATACAAAAACAAGAAATATTCCTGCTTCCACAACCGCCTCCAGCGGATGAAAAGCATAAGCGGCAAAAGGGCTGGGGTTGGTTGATTTGTGATGAATCAAATGAACGTCTTTAAATAACCTCGGATGGTGCATCAGTCTGTGCATCCAATAAAAATACGTGTCGTGCATGATAGCCATCATGGGAAATGCGAAAATGAAATAGAGTTTTCCGTGTAAATTAATATCAGTATAAAATTTTGTATGTCGTGAAATTTCGGGGCTGCCTAAAACCATGGCAGGTATAAACGCCATAATAAATACAGTGAGGATAGAAAAAAATATTTCCCTTGCATAGTCTTTAAACTTTGGAAACCTTTCCTGAATTTTTTTGGATTGAATTATCCGGCGCAATAAAATATAACAAATAATAAATGCGATACTGGTAATAATTAAATAACGGCTTCCGATCAGCACTACATCTTTAAAATAAAATTTCCAGTTCATATTAATGCGCCTCCAGCCAGTTTTTGCCTTCGCCACATTCTGCAACAATGGGTACTTTGTTTGGTAATTTCATTGCCACCTCCATACATTCAATAATTAACGGTTTCAGCTCCTTCGTTTCTGATTTTAATGCATCAAACACCAGTTCATCGTGTACTTGCAAAATCATTTTGCTTTGCATTTTTTCTTTTTTCATTGCCGCATACACTTTCTGCATTGCCAGTTTTATCATATCGGCAGCGGTGCCTTGTATGGGAGAGTTGATGGCGTTGCGTTCAGCAAAACCTCTCACCGTAAAGTTGGCTGAGTTAATATCCCGCAACCATCTTTTTCTTCCCATCAGTGTTTGTACATAACCATGTTCCCTGGCAAAGTTGATCGTGTCATCCATATATTTTTGGATTCCGGGAAATTGTTTTTTATAATTTTCAATTATTTCTTTTGCTTCTGTTCTTGAAATACCAAGATTATCTGCCAACCCAAATGCACCCTGACCATAAATTATTCCAAAGTTTACACTCTTGGCTTTGTAGCGCATTTCTTTTGTTACTTCTTTTTCGCTTACATTATAAACCTTTGATGCGGTGGCAGTATGAATGTCTATTCCGTTACTGAATGCTTCACACATATTTTCATCACCGCTGATGGCTGCTACAATTCTTAATTCGATTTGAGAATAATCGGCAGACAATAAAATATGTTTACTATCTCTTGGTATAAACGCTTTGCGTATTTCTTTTCCCCTGTCGGTGCGTACCGGGATATTTTGAAGATTGGGATTGTTACTACTCAATCTACCGGTAACAGCAACAGCCTGTGCATAAGATGTATGAACTCTTCCTGTTTTTTTATTTATCAATTGTGGTAAGGCATCCACATAAGTTGATTTGAGTTTTGTCAATTCACGAAACACAAGAATATCTTCAACAATCTGATGGCCTTTTGCTGCAAGCTTTAATAAAACATCTTCACCTGTTTGATACTGGCCCGTTTTCGTTTTTTTAGCAGCCGGATCTAATTTTAATTTATCAAACAGCACTTCACCCAATTGTTTGGGTGATGCAAGATTAAACCGAACTCCGGCTTGTTTATAAACGCTTTCTTCGGCTTTCTTTGCGTCTTTTTCTAACACTTTTGAGTAATCATTTAAGAAATCCTCATCAATTTTTATTCCTTCAAACTCCATGTCAGTTAAAACTTTCACCAATGGGTTTTCCACTTCATTAAAAACTTTTTCTACTTCTTTCTTTTTTAGAAGGGGTGTAAAAACATGTTTTAGTTGCAATGTTATATCGGCATCTTCTGCTGCGTACTCTTTTATTTTTTCCAGTTCCACATCCCTCATATTGCCTTGAAACTTTCCTTTTTTTCCAATCAACTCTTCTATATGCACGGGTTCGTAACCTAAATATTTTACACTCAAATCATCCATGCCTCTTTTTCCGTCGGGTTCTATTACATAATGCGCAAGCATGGTATCAAATAAATTTCCGGCTATTTCAATTCCATACCATTTCAAGACAAGTAAATCATATTTTATGTTTTGACCTACCCAGGTTTTCTTCTTATCGGCGAATAATGATTCAAACTGTGAAAGAATATTTTTTGTTTCCTTTTGGTCTAAAGGACATGGGATATAATTTGCCTCCCCTGCTTTTACTGAAAAACTTAAACCAACCAACTCAGCTGCATTCGCATCAATACCTGTTGTTTCAGTATCAAAACATATTTCATCATGCTTTTTTAATTCTGTTATTAATTTTTTAATCTCCGCATCTGTTGTAACCAGGGAATATTTATGTGAGGTATTGTTTATATTTTTATCAGCAGCCAGGCTTTCAGAAACTTCACCATCATCTTCAATGGGTACCTGGTTTTTTACGACGGACTCTTTGGTTTCAACAATATTTCCAAACAAATCTGTTTGTACGCCCTGCGGTTGTTCTTTTTTTATAAAATCATTGCTCCCTGTTGCAAAAGAAAAATCATCGCCCAATAACCGTTTACCCAATGTTTTAAATTCAAGCTCTGTAAATATTTCTTTCAGCATTTCGGTATTCCAACCCGAAAGTTTAAAATCCTCTTCATGAAACTCAACAGGCACATTTAAAATGATTGTTGCTAATTTTTTAGAAAGAATAGCCATCTCTTTTCCTTTCTTTACTTTCTCTCCCATTGCCCCTTTTATCTTATCGGCATTTGCCAATGTATTTTCCAAACTACCGTACTCGGCTAAAAATTTTGCGGCGGTTTTTTCTCCTACTCCGGGTATGCCCGGTATATTATCTACAGCATCACCCATCATGCCTAGCATATCTATTACCTGGTCTACACTTTTTATATTCCACTTGGCACAAATTTCTTCGGGACCCATTATCTCTGCATCATTTCCCTGGTATGCGGGTTTATAAATTTTTATTTTTTTAGAAACAAGTTGACCATAATCTTTATCCGGCGTTACCATATACACTTCATAGCCTGCTTTTTCTGCCTGCTTGCTCAACGTACCGATTACATCATCTGCTTCATAACCGTCTTTTGCAATGATTGGAATATTAAATCCTTCAATAATTTTTTTTATATCGGGTACTGCGGCACTTATATCTTCTGGTGTTTCCTGTCGGTTTGCTTTATAATCTGCAAAATCTGTATGCCGCTCAGTAGGTGCAGAGGTATCGAAACAAACTGCCATATGAGATGGCTTTTGTTTATTAATTAATTCTACCAATGCATTGGTAAACCCGAACTGTGCGTTTGTATTTTTTCCTTTTGAGGTAATCCGCGGACTGCGGATGAGTGCATAGTATGCTCTGAACACAAGAGCAAATGCATCAAGCAGGAATAGTTTTTTTTCAGCCATGCCGCTAAGGTAATTATTTCGGATGGCTGTGAAGGGAACTTTTATTTAAAATTATGCCGGATATATTTTTATCCGAAGTCTTAATACATAAGTTTGTTACTTTATATATTCCGATCATACAGAAAACCCAAATTGGTCGTTTTCTGTTTGTTTTTTTATAGTGCTTATTTGAGAAAGTATAATGAAATTTCTGTACTCTGCATTAGTAGAATATTTCAACCACCCCATAAC
>JANLSA010000576.1:0-5773 GCA_031362085.1 Bacteroidota bacterium
CATCAGCCGCAATTATTCATCAGCGGCCATTCTCATATTTTAAAAGTTATGTATGATCCGGCAATGAGTTGTCTTCACATGAATCCAGGTGCTGCGGGCAAACAGGGCTGGCATAAAGTAAGAACGATCATCCGGTTGGTGATTGATGGAAAAAATATGAAGGATTGTGAAGTGATTGAACTGGGAAAAAGATAAGCCCCTGTCACTAAAGGGGAATTATCAAGCTTTTAATTTTATACCTTTAAAATAGAAGATATGTTACAAAAAATCATTCCCATAATCCGCATATTTGATGTGGCTAAGGCCAAAGAATTTTATATTGATTGGCTGGGCTTTGAAATTGAATGGGAGCACCAGTTTGAACCAAACACTCCATACTATATTGGCATTAAAAGAGATGATATTCAATTTCACCTGAGTGAACATCATGGCGACAGTGTACCGGGTGTAAGAGTGTTTATAGAATGCAATGAGATTGAAAAATATTTTGCAGAGCTGCAAAGCCGTCCTTACAAATATTACCGCCCGGGCATACAGGAAACATTTTATGGAAGCAAAGAAATGGTGGTACAGGACCCTTTTGGAAATAAGCTTTCTTTTAATATGTATCTTACAAAAGAAAAATGATTTAATTATACTAAATTTTCTGTTATGAGAACTTCAAGACGTCAATGGTTAAAACAAACATCTTTTGCAACATTAGGATTAGGGTTCTCATTCCGCTCCATGGGAAATGAGGATGGATTATTAAAAATTACCGGTGCCGAAAACAAAATCATTAATCTTGGGGCCAATGAAAATCCTTATGGTATTTCTATCAAAGCAAGACAAGCCATTCTTGATATGATGGGCGAAACAAACCGCTACCAGTTTAATGTTCCGGCATTACAATCATTTAATAAAAAACTGGCTGATTATTATAAAGTGAATCAAGACCATGTGCTGGTAACACCTGGTTCGGGTGACGGGCTTAATTTATTAGCCCGTCATTTCTCTAAAGGAAATATTGTAACTGCCGATATCACATTTGGTATTTTACCCAGTACTGCAAAAAAAATTGGAACCAAAGTAATTGAAGTTCCGCTTACAGTTGAAAAAGTGCATGATCTACCAGCGATGCTTGCAGCGATCAATAACGAAACACAATTAGTTTATATCTGTAACCCGGCAAATCCAAGTTCTACTTTTATTAAACCGGATGCAATGAAAAATTTTTGTGTGGAAGCAGCTAAAAAAACGGTGGTACTTATTGATGAGGCTTATCTTGATTTTATTGACCCATCGGACAATGAATCTATGATTGGGTTAATTGAAAAAAATCCGAATATCCTTGTGATTAAAACATTTTCTAAGATACATGCCATGGCGGGGTTACGAGTTGGCTTTATCGTTGGTCATCCAACATTGATAAACAAATTGCAACCGAATTATTTTCAGAATTCACAAATAGCAGTAAGCAATTTAAGTATGGCAGCTGCAATGGCCAGTCTTACAGATGAAGAACATAAATTATATAGCAAACAAAAAAATGAAGCCGCAAGAAATTATTCAACCGGTGAATTGAAAAAACTCGGCTTTAATCCTATTCCTTCATTTACCAATTTCATTTTTTATCCTATAAAAAATTATAAAGGCGATTTTGCACAGGATATGTTTGATAAACACAAAATCATTCTCCGTTCCAATTCCTATGCCGATGGAAAATGGGCAAGGGTGAGTGTCGGCACTATGGATGAGATGCAAAGCTTTATAAAAGTATTGAAAGAAATTACTAGCTGAAAAAATATAACCTCTAAGAGGAGAGGTTATTAAATATTCAATCACATTCCGGGAAACCACGGCCTGCCGATTCCTTCTCTGAAAGCCCAGGGAATAGAAATAAGAATTATAAGTAAAGCCAACCCATAAAACAATAAAGATCTTTTATGCCTGGTTGCATCGGGCAATATTTTCTTTGCATAAGAATATCCAATATGAATTAATACAATTGCAATCAATATACCGATAGTATGTTCAATAGCCCAGAATCTTGAAACCCTGTCTTTCATTACTGCACTCATCCCGGCGCTTTGAATCATTTTCAATCCAAGTGAGCCCATAAACCACTGGTATAATCCAACCAATAATGTGATATCGGCAAAGATCATCAGGAACAATCCAACTTTTTTATCTGTTGCATTAAAAGTTCTCGCACCTGCAGTAAGATGGCGATATACTGCCACTAATAATAAAACTAAGATTATCCAGCGCAGTAAATTATGGGTGTGAAGCAGTCCGTTGTACATAAGCAGAGTTTTGACAAATCTAAAATCTAAAATCTGAAATCTGAAATCTTATTCTACCCAGTCTGCTATAAATACATTGGTGTCTCTTGTGCCGCCATTGCTCCTGTTGCTGCAAAAGATAATTTTCTTTCCATCCGGCGAAAACATCGGGAATGCATCGAAACCTTTATCCCGGCTAATTTTTTCAAGATTACTGCCATCTTCATTTATTGAATACAGATTAAATGGAAACCCTCTTTTATATTCATGATTGCTTGCAAAAATAATTCGTTTGCTATCGGGCATATAAGCCGGGGCCCAGTTCGCCTGACCATATTTTGTTACCTGGCGAATATTCGTTCCATCTATGTTGGCAATATAAACTTCCATATTCGTAGGGGCTACTAAATTTTCAGCTAATAAATCTTTGTACTCTTTTATTTCTGTATCGGTCTTTGGTCGGCTGGCTCTCCAGATTATTTTTTTCCCATCCGGACTAAACCATGCCCCACCATCGTATCCTAATAGATTTGTGATTCTTTTTTCTTTCCCGGTTTTTATATTCATGATATATAAATCAATGTCGCCATCTTTATCACTTGTGTATAACATTTTTTTTCCATCGGGGGAAATTGTCGCTTCTGCATCATATCCTTTAGCATGTGTAAGTTGCTTTATAATTTTTCCATTTAAATCTGCCATAAAAATATCATAGCTGTCGTACAGTGGCCAGATGTATTTGTTACCATATTTTTTCCGATCCGGCACGGGCGGGCAGGTATCTGCACCTAAATGTGTGGAAGCATAAATAATATGTTTACCATCTTTTAAAAATGCGCCGCAGGTTGTTCTTCCTTTTCCCGTACTTACTTTTTTGTAATCGAACTTTTCCCCATACTTCGGTACTTTTCCAATAAACATTTCATCGCACAATATTCCTTCTTTGGGATTGGTACGTTGAAAAATGATCCATTTGCTGTCGAAACTGAAATATGCTTCTGCATTATCACCACCAAAAGTTAACTGTTGAATATTTTTAAAATGTTTTTCGTCAGGATAGTGAAGGGTATCTTCAGTTGTCAATTGTGAGTTGTCTGTTGCAGGTGCGAAAGAGTATTTAAAAGAAGTCAGGGCAATTACTATAATTGTAGCAACTAAAATGACTGATAAAATTTTTTTCATATAAATCCGTTTAAAAGGCTGACAAAGGTATTCTTAACTATTTTTTATTGTGTCAGCAAATTGTCATGCTGCAAGTAACAAATAATTTATTTTTGATTAATTATAAAGTTTAAACCCTTCCTGATTCCTGTTTTTTCCTTTCTTTTTCTACTAATTACCGGATGTGGAAATAAAGAAGAAAAATCTCCTTATAGCAAAATTTATAATCTTCAAGAACTAAAAGATCTGAGTGACAGCATCCGGCGGTTTCCGGAAATGGACGAATTATATCAACGCCGGGCCAACCTGATTTTATCAACAAATGAAAACTATGCCGATGCAGCAATCTATGATTTGCAAAAAGCATGGGCCTTGAATAAAAAAGTGGACTATGCAGTTGATCTTGGATATTTATTGCAGAAAAAAAATACAGATTCAGCTATTCAGTTTTTAAAAACCAGTTTGCCGCTTTTCCCAAACCGGGTTGACCTGAGTTATTGCCTTGCTGATGCTTATATAACTGCAAAGCAATATGAACCGGCTCTTGCAATTAATGATTCAATATTAAATACGGATACTTTGAACAGATTGTTTTTAGAAAAAAAAGCTAACCTGTTGCTGGAAATTAATAAAAAAAATGAAGCGGCTGTCATACTTGAAAAACTCTATAACTCTGGCGCAAAATATATTGGAGCCAATCTTGCTTTTTTGTTTGCCGAAACAAAAAATCCTAAAGTTTTAAAGCTGACAGATGAAATGATAAAAGCGGATACGACACAGGAACATGGGGAACCCTATTATTTTAAAGGTGTTTACTATTATAATATGGGCGATAAAAATAAAGCTCTTGAATTTTTTAATAAAGCAATTATTAATGATAAATACCTGGCAGATGCATGGATTGAAAAAGGGAAAACACAGTTTGAATTAAATCAAACCGCCGTTTCTAAAACCACTTTTTTAAAACTGATCGAAATTTCGCCGGATAATGCAGATGCTTATTACTGGTTAGGAAAATGTGAGGAGGCTGCAGGTAATAAAGTGGAAGCAAAGATAAATTATCAAAAAGCTTTTGCGTTGGATAAGACGATGACCGAAGCAAAAGAAGCGGCGAACAGAATTAATAATTATAAATTATAAATTAATAATTCAGCCCTTTGTATCTTGCGTCGCAAACAGTCAACATGCCGATTATCGCCCCTTCACTCCTTTCCGCCAACTTCATCAATCTTGAAGCCGATTGTAAAATGCTGAATGAAAGCCAGGCCGATTGGTATCACCTGGACGTAATGGATGGCCGTTTTGTTCCTAACATTTCATTTGGCCCTATGTTAATAGAATTTTTCAGAAAAGCAACTACCAAGGTTTGTGATGTACACCTCATGATTGAGGAACCCGGAAATTTTGCAGAACAATTTAAAAATGCTGGTGCAGATATTCTTTCCGTTCATATTGAAGCTTGTCCGCATCTGCATCGAAATATTCAGCAAATAAAATCATTGGGTATGAAAGCAGGAGTCGCACTGAACCCCCATACACCTGTTAACTTATTAGCTGATGTGCTGCATGAAATTGACTTGGTTTGCCTGATGAGTGTAAACCCGGGCTTTGGCGGACAAAAATTTATTCCGCAAACATTTCAAAAGATAAAACAGCTCCGCAAAATGATTGATGAAAAAGGATTGAAGGTGCAAATTGAAATTGATGGAGGTGTAACATTGGACAATGCAAAAGAAATCCTTAGTGCCGGTGCTGATGTGCTAGTAGCGGGGAATACAGTTTTTAAATCTGCTGATCCAATAAAAACTATTCAGCAATTAAAACAATTATAGATCCATTGTCCTTTTGCAAATCAATCCGTATCTTGTTGCATCATTTCTTATGAAACTACTAACCCGGCAAACAATACTTGCATCGCTCTGTTTATTTATTACTGGCATCGCCTTCTCTCAAAAAAAATCAGCCTTCGTTTCCGGCAAAGTGGTGGATGAAAATGAAAACTCAATTGCACTTGTAAATGTTTCCATTCTTGGCAGGCAAACTGTTGTTACAACCAATGATTCTGGTTATTTTAAAATTACGGTTCCTGCTGATAAAGCTTTTGCATTAATCTTTTCTTACACCGGCAAAAGAACAGAGCAACGGAACTTTTTATTGAATGAAAATGAAGAGGAAGTAATAACCATCCGGCTTGAACGGGGTAAGGAAACATTAGAAGAAGTAATTATTAAAGATAATCGTGATAGAACTGAAGTAGGGCTTATTCGGCCCAATCCAAAATCTATTTTGAATTTACCTTCGGCAGTTACGGGTGTAGAAAGCCTGATAAAAATTTTTGTTGGAAGTAA
>JANLSA010000405.1:0-6855 GCA_031362085.1 Bacteroidota bacterium
GAATTATCAAACGCTTTAAACGCTTTGGCAAATAAAAAAGATGAATTGAATAAAGAACATGTATCTGATTAAGTTTTAAATTACAAAACCAGCACCAACACAAAAAAATAAATCATGAAAAAGATAATCAACATAAACTTAAGCGGTCGGGTGATACCGATTGAAGATTCAGCTTATGAAAATTTGCAAGCATATATTGAAAGCCTGCGTAAGTATTTTGCAAACGAAGAAGGACGTGAAGAAATTATCAATGATATTGAAAGCCGCATTGCCGAGTTGATGAGTGAGAAAGTGAGAAAAGGCGCATCAACAATTACCGATGCGGATGTAGAAGAAATTGCTTCATCAATGGGAAGGCCACAAGACTTTGAGGCAGA
This sequence comes from Bacteroidota bacterium, assembly GCA_031362085.1. Classification (GTDB taxonomy): domain Bacteria; phylum Bacteroidota; class Bacteroidia; order Chitinophagales; family Chitinophagaceae; genus VBAR01. Next base: position 378 of record JANLSA010000405.1, read on the forward strand.
CGCTGCAGAAGAAACAAAAGCTTCAGCTAGTTTTTCTGGTGGTGCTGCATCAGCTAATCAATCATCTTCTTCTTCAAGCTCGCAATCGTCGGGCACATACACTAAATCGACTGGCAGGGGTAGATTGTATCGTGATACAAGTGATAAATTTATAGGTGGGGTGTGTAGCGGTCTTGCAAATTATATGAATGTAGATCCTGCGATTGTAAGAATCTTATTTGCTATAGTAACCTTTGGTGGTTTTGGTATTGGCTTTTTACTTTATATAATCTTATGGATGATATTACCAACAAAAGATCTGGATGAGTATGGTGGTAAAAGATTATTTCGCAATCCTTCAGATAAAGTAATTGGTGGCGTAGCAGGCGGTTTATCTGCGTATTTTAATATTGATACATGGAAAATACGTTTAGCATTTGCGGCACCTATTCTATTAAGTGTTTTATTTAGCATTTTAGATGGTCCGTTTAATCATCGTATCGGATTGAATATTGTATCTGGTTCACTTACGGGTACTTTTATCCTGGCATATATAATTCTTTGGGCGGTATTGCCCGAAGCAAGCAGCCCATATGAAAAAATGGAGATGCGGGGTGAAAGAGTGGATGTAAATAGTATAAAACAAAATGTGCAGGAAGGAATGGGTAATGTAAAAGACCGGGCAAAAGAGTGGAGTGGTGAAGTAAAAGAAGCCGCACAAAATATGAAGAACAAAGCAAAAGAATTTTCCAACACAAGAGGAAAAGCTTTTGTAGCAGATGTGCGGGAAGCTGCAAGACCTGTTCGTTCCGGATTGGGTCATGCCATCGGTGTAATATTCAAAGCATTTTTCTTATTTATTTTCGGCACCATTGCATTCGCATTATTTGTTGCACTAATGGCGGCTGTATTTGGAGGTGTGGCATGGTGGCCTGTAAATAATTTTTTATGGACCAGTAAATGGCAGCAGCTATATGCATGGGGTACATTAATATTATTTCTCTTAGTACCATTAGTTGGATTTTTAATTTGGTTGATAAGAAGAATCATTGGAGTTAAATCAAGAAAGAGTTATCTAGGTTGGATTTTTGGTGGGCTATGGACATTGGGTTGGGTATTTGCAAGCTTGCTGGCTGCAAGTATTTCAAGAGATTTCAGATATTATGAAAATGCACCACAAATAGAAGTACCAATAACACAACAGCCGGTGAATAATAAAATGATTGTTGCTGTAACAGAACAACAACTTGAATTAAGCGATAGAATATGGTGGTCAGATACAAATTGGGAAGGCTGGGATTTATCATCAGACAGCCTTAAACTTTCTTTTATAAAATTTCATGAAATACAAAAAAGTTATGATGAAAATTATCATGTAACGGTTCGTAAATCCAGTGCCGGCAGATCCTCAAGAGATGCAGTTGACCGGGCATCGAAAATTGTTTATCATGCTTCATATAATAATAATGTATTGGATTTAGGAAGTGGCTTTGCAGTAGATAAGGACAGTAAGTATCGTGGGCAAACAATAGAGGTAGAAATTTTTGTGCCGGTAGGTAAACAAATCCGGTTTGATGGAACAATGTTTGATAAATTAAACCCAATCAGTATTAAAATGAGAAACAGAAATGGTTGGAAAACCTGGCAAAGATCCGGTGATAGTTTTGGTTGGGAAAATCATGGTTTCCCCTGGCAGTCAAATATTGATTATACGATGGGCGCAGACGGCGAATTGAAAAGTGCAGATGGAAAAAAAGTTATTTATGATGATTACAGATATGAGCCTAAAAGCGATTCAGTTTCCATGGAAGAACAAAAAAGAAAAATTGAGAAAGAGCAGAAAAGATTAAAAGAGATGGAAGATAATTTAAAAAAGAAAAATGCGGATAGCATAAGGCCAGCTGCAAAATTAAAAACAGCAGAGGCTGATGAAAAAACAAACACATCCGGTAAATCTTTTCCAACACTGACTTTAGAAAGAATGTTTAGTTAACAAAAAAGCAAATACAATAAAACGTTGAATATGCCCCGGATTTACGGGGCATTTTCATTTAATTTTTACAGTGACCGCCAACCATTATTTTTGCTGAATTGAAATTCTTTTGGCTAATTACTTTTATCGTTAAAATCAATTATGAAGAATACACCCTTTACAGAAAAACATGTTGATCTTGGGGCTAAAATGGCTGAGTTTGCAGGATATAATATGCCCATTTCTTATACCGGAATAAATGATGAACATTCGGCTGTAAGAAAAAATGCAGGTGTTTTTGACGTAAGCCACATGGGTGAATTTGTTTTGAAAGGTGAAAATGCATTGGAATTAATTCAGCGGGTAACAAGTAATGATGCATCAAAACTTTCAAAAGGCAAAGCACAGTACAGTTGCCTGCCAAACGAAAACGGGGGTATAGTTGACGATCTTCTTGTGTATTGTATAGAAGATAATAACGTTTATATGCTGGTTGTAAATGCCGGAAATATTCAGAAAGACTGGGATTGGATAAGTAAGCACAATACAAACAATGTTGAAATGCATAATATTTCCGGAAAAACATGTTTGCTTGCTATACAAGGACCCGAAGCCACAAAAATATTGCAATCATTAACCGAAATAGATATTTTAAACTTAAAATATTACACATTTGTAAAAGGGAAATTTGCAGGCGTAGAAAATGTATTGATAAGTGCAACAGGATATACAGGTGCAGGTGGCGTTGAAATTTATTTCGAAGATAAAGAAGATGCTGCAGATAAAATATGGAATGCAATTTTTGAAAAAGGAACACCACTTGGTATGAAACCAATAGGTTTGGGTGCAAGAGATACATTAAGATTAGAAATGGGATTTTGTTTATATGGAAACGATATAGATGACACCACTTCTCCGTTAGAAGCAGGATTAGGATGGATAACCAAATTCACAAAAGAATTCACATCAAAAAATATTTTTGAAAAACAAAAGGCGGAAGGTGTAACAAGAAAGCTAGTTGGTTTTGAAATGATAGACCGCGGCATACCCCGTCATCATTATGAAATAAAAAATGCAGCTGGGAATAAAATAGGTTATGTAACTTCAGGCACACAATCGCCAACATTACAAAAAGCAATTGGACTTGGATACGTAACTACAGAAAACGCAATACCCGGCACCGAAATATTTATAACAGTTCGTGATAAAATGCTGAAAGCAAAAATTGTAAAAATGCCTTTCAGTTAAATGTAAAATCCCGTAACCCGGAAAGATAAACAGCTGCCGGTTGAAGTATCTGGTTTTACATGAATAGTTTTGTATAATAGTTTGCCAATGCCAACAATTCACTTAACAACATTTATTCCTGCACCCGTAAAACGGGTTTTTGATCTTAGCCGGAGTATAAGCCTGCACAAAATTTCTATGCAGCAAACCGGCGAAATCGCAATAGCCGGAGTAACATCGGGATTGATAAAAAAAGATGAAACAGTGACCTGGAAAGCAAAACATTTATTTAAAACCCGTTTTTTTACTTCAAAAATTACCGAGATGCTGCTGTTTGAAAAATTCACAGATAAAATGATTCGTGGTGATTTTAAATTTTTTGAACACGAACATCATTTCAAGCCCATCACCAATGGAACAATTGTCATTGACATTCTTCGTTATGAAACACCGTATGGCTTAATCGGGAAATTGGTAAACAAATTTTATCTCTCTTCTTATATCGAAAATTTAATCCGGAAAAGAAATGATGTAATAAAACAATATGCCACCGGCGAAAAGTGGAAGGCTTTGTTGTAGAAGCATTATTAAACTCAGTCAACATATATATTTGCTAAATGAGTATCAACAAACCCACTCTTCACACTTGTCTTTCACCAGCGTTATTGAATTTATATGATGTAAGCAACAGCGTTGTTGTCATTATAGATATTCTAAGAGCTACATCAACAATTGCTACTGCATTATATAATGGTGCCAAGTGTGTCATTCCGGTAGACAGTGTAGGTCGCTGCATCGAACTCGGCAAACAAATAGATGGAATAACCGCCGGCGAACGTGATGGTAAAGTAGCCGAAGGTTTGGTACATGGCAATTCACCATTCGAATATCCCAAAGAGTTTATAGAAAATAAAACATTGGTGCTAACCACTACAAACGGGACAAGATTGTTGCAAATGGCATTGGATAAAAATGCAGAAGGAATAATTACCGGGGCGTTTGTAAACCTGACAGCCGTATGTGATTATTTAATAGAGATGAAACAAAATGTAATTCTGGGTTGCGCTGCATGGAAAGATCGGGTGAATATGGAAGACACATTATTTGCTGGTGCGGTAATAGCAAGAATAAAAGAAAATTTTTCTGTCAATTGCGATTCTTCAAATATGGCAGAAACACTTTATCGGGATGGCGAAAAAAATTTATTTGAATTTATGAAGATGAATAATGCATCGCACTATCACAGGCTGATGGGGTTTGGTCTTGAAAAAGATATCCGCTACTGTTTGTCAGCTGACAAAGCGAATGTGTTGCCGGTTTATAATGATGGGAAATTGATGGTAAAATAAGTAGCAGCATTTCGAAAAAAGGGTACAAGATAAATAATTTTTTTAAGTAATTAAGCAGCTAAAAATTATTTTTTATTTCTCTTATTTTCTCAGGAAATATAAACTTCATTCCTATACATTTGCCAGTTACACCTTAAAGAATTCAGAAGAACAATTTGTTTATTAGTTACAGAAGGTTCAATCTGAAATCGGCAACCTGCCTGCCTGCATAGGCAGGTCTAAAATCTAAATCAAATTGGCCTTACCGCACCTTATTAAATTTGTTTACACTCACGGCACCGATGAAGTAATACGCCGTGGGAAAAAAATCCACTCAATCGGTTTTGCAGAACTGGCAGAGTACGATGATTTATTTGGCTCCGCTATCTTTCGTGTAAAGGATGATACCTATTCTACTTTTTATAAAGTAAATATTCAACGGATTAAAGACCCGAAAAATCTATCAGTTCGTTGTGCATGTCCTTACAATTTAGGCGACATATGCCGGCACGAAGTAGCAGCATTGTTTCAGTTACAGGATATGATTGACAAAGGAAGATTGAAAGCCGACGATGCAAAGTATGACCAGCGGCATACAGAAGTAAAAATGAAGCTCATTGAATTGAAAACGCTTCGGATGCTTTCATCACAAGAAGTTTTTGAAGCAGCAGAAAATTATTTACGGGGAAATAAAGCCAAAATTGAATTTGCAGAAAACGAGACAGTAAAAGCAACATTGCAGCTTGATGGAGTTTCCTATACCGTTCTTATTCGTAAAAATGATGAACGAAATTTTGATACCAGTTGTGAATACTTAGATGAAGAGCACCCACTTTGTTTACCAAAAATAATTGTGTTTCTGCAATTGCTGAATGCACATGGCCCTAATTATTTTGACAGCATACGCAATTGGGATAAAGACAAAAATAAATTATTGGAACTCTATGGCTATTCACTAAAAGATGATTTGACCGGTAAATTTGAATTTTTATATAAAGAAGGCAAACCCTTTCTTCGCTTGCTGGATCCGTCTATAAAAAGAGTGGCTCCTGTAATTCCATTGCCCAAACCAGCATATATGATGCAGGCGGTGGTAGAAGAAGTGGAAGAAAAAACAGAGGATATAAAAATTACAAAGCGGTATGGCGTAGTTTTTAATTTCAATAAAAAAACATATCCTTTTTTTACCGTAGACATTGTTTTGGGCGAGGTAACAGATGACGCAGATGCGTTTGCTGGTAAAGTGGAAAAATTAGATATAAGCCGGTATGTGGAGACAGACAATGTACATGATCAGGATAAAAATTTATTGACGCTTGCAAGAAAACTGCAAGAGACAGAAATAAATAAATACATCAGCCGCAACTCACCTTTCGCAGGTATTTGGGAAAATATTATTCAAAGCGAAGACGATGATCTGCCCGCCGATACTAAAGAACTGATGACAGAGTATTTGTTTCCAAAACTGAAAAAATTGTTTGAAGAAACAACGAACAGCCAGTTTACTTATATTTTACCAAAAGGGAAACCGTTTAAAACAGGCAATCTTGAAAAACTTGTTTTATCGGAGCATGAAGCGACACCACAATTTTTTGTAAAAAAGAATTCTCATTTTACAATTACCTGCCGCATAGCTACAGGCATTATGCAATACGAGTTAAAAGATAATGAAAGCCCATGCCCCATACTTTTTCTTTTTAACCATCAATTGCATTTATGGAAAAGCTATGACGTGGTAGAGCAGATAGATAAATTTCACCCTTCTGGCTCTATAACTGTTCCCGCAAACGATTGGGCAAGTTCATTAAGCCAGTACCTTATTCCACTGGCCAGAGAATATAAAGTGGAATTTGATAAATCAATCGTACGGGAAATAAAAGATGGCGAACCGGAAATGAAATTGTTTTTACTGGAAAAAGGAGAGTTTCTTGTTTTTCAACCCGCCTTTACATACAAAGGATATGAAACCCGT
>JANLSA010000578.1:0-2430 GCA_031362085.1 Bacteroidota bacterium
GACACCTGTTTCAATGAAAATAATTCTTCATTCTCATTGGAAAAACTGGAAGCTGTGATCAGCAACAGGAAAAACAATTCATCTGATTCATCTTATACTTCATCTCTTTTTGCAAAAGGGATAAATAAAATTGCTCAGAAAGTTGGAGAAGAAGCCGTAGAACTTGTAATCGAAAGTAAAGATGATGATAAAGAAAAATTTTTGGGCGAAGCTGCAGATTTATTATTTCACTATATGATTTTATTGCAGGCTAAAAATTATAAACTCAAGGATGTGATTCAGGTATTAAATGAGCGGCATAAAAAATAAGAATGTATTATCCTATCTGAACATTAAAACAAAGGCTGTCCCCTCTCCTTCCACACTCTGTACCTGAATCGTCCCTTTATGTAACAGCATTATCTGTTTGCATAAACTTAAACCAATTCCACTTCCGCTTTTTTTTGTACTGAAAAAAGGGATAAATATCTTATCCAGTAAATCATCAGAAATTCCGACTCCATTATCTGCTAATTTTAGTAAAAGCTTATTACCTTCTTTTGCTGCTGATAAAACAATTCTTGGGTTTCTGTTATCCTTTATTGCTTCAATTGCATTTACAATTAAATTGATTAACACCTGCTCAATAAGATTTATATCCACTTCAATCATCAATTCCGGGTCTTTAAGCACCACCTCCATTTCTATATTTTTCTGTTCCAAAGTTGGTTGCATCAATGTATAAAGGTTTTCAAATAAATCACGGACAAAAACTTTCTTCAGATTCGGAGTTGTAATCTTATTCAGGTTTCGGTAAGTCTCTGCAAATTTTAATAACCCCTCGCTCCTTCTTTTTATTGTTTCAAGTCCAATTTCTAAATCATCTCTTTCACCATTATCTGTATGAGTCAGCGTAGTAGTTTGTAACAAACGATTTTTTAAAGTACCCGCCAATGATGAAATGGGTGCCACAGAATTCATGATCTCATGTGTCATCACACTCAATAACTTTTGCCAGGCCCTGGCTTCCGTTTCATCTAATGCCTCGTTGATATTTTGAAATGCAATTACTTTATTAATTTTCCCTTCTGTTTGAAATAGTGTAACAGCCAATAATATTTTTAAATGCCGGTTTTCTTTTGTTATGGTAACCACTTTTGTCTCTCCGGGATGAATGGATATAGCCGCTTCATAAAGTAGTTTATCCCTTTTCTCCAAAGAATGAATTGTTTTCAGGTACGGTATCTCCATCATTCTTTTAAAAGAATCATTCACCCAATTCATTTCACCAGATTCTTTTTCAAAAGAAATAATTCCCGTATCAACCAGCTCTAATATTTTTTGCAAATACTGATACTGTATCTCTTTTTCTTTACTAATTACCTTAAAGGTTGAATTGATTTCATTAAATCCCTGTCGGAGTGGCTGCAGTTCAGATGGAGCCTGTTTTACATTAAAGAATCTTGAAAAATCACGGTAATGCACTGACTCAACAAATTCCTGCACTTCATCCTGTGCTTTTTTCAGCATTTTATAAATATCATACATCTGGTATAGTAAAACGGGAATAAGTAAAATCAGGTAAACAATTTTTTTATTCACAAGCAACCACGCAACAAAAGCAAACATGGCAAAAAGCAATGCCAGTTTTAATAATAGCCGCCATTCATGTTTTTTAAATTTCATATTTACTCAATCTTCTGTAAAGGGCAGTTCTTGTTAATCCCAACTCTTTCGCTGCCTTTGTAATATTGCCATGATGTTTTTCAATTACCTTCAGAATTGCATTTCTTTCAACAGTACTTAATCTGAAATCTGTCTCTTCAAAAATTACATCCTGCAGACTCTCCAGGGGAGAAAAAATCAAATCATCATCCCGTATTTCATCGCCTTCACTCATAATTACGGCACGTTCGATTGCAAATTGCAATTCTCTCACATTACCCGGAAAGTGATATCGGTTCAGTTTATTCAGTACAACTGAATCTAATTGAATATCCGGTTTAAAATATTTTGCAGAATACAGTTTTGTAAAATGTTTTGCCAGTAATGCAATATCGTTCCCTCTTTTTCTTAATGGCGGAATGGTAATTTCTACCGTATTGATCCGATAGATCAAATCTTTTCGGAAACGGTTTTCATTTGCCAACTCTGCAAAAGGCACATTTGTAGCACAAATTAATCGTATATCAATCGGGATAGCTAGATTAGACCCTAAGCGGGTTACTTTCCTGTTTTGCAAAACACTTAACAATTTCGATTGCTGGTATAAATTAATGTTCCCAATTTCATCTAAAAACAAAGTACCACCTTCTGCTGCTTCAAATCTTCCCATTCTATCTTCTTTTGCATCGGTGAATGCCCCTTTTTTATATCCAAACAATTCGCTTTCATGTACTACTACGCCGGCACGGCGGCCGATTTGAAGAAGGTCTACCAGGCGCTGAGCAC
>JANLSA010000018.1:0-5246 GCA_031362085.1 Bacteroidota bacterium
GAGCATTACTGGGTAGGGGTAGGGGTAGAGGTAACACCTTTATTACAACCTCAAAACTTTACTCCAAACCATTCATAACACCGGGAAACGCTGGGTACTTTAGCTAGTAGTATATAATATATTTACAATTCCAAAGGCAGGATCGAAGCCCAGGAGTACCTGTTGATTTTACTGATCTGTTGGGGCGGCTACGGGTGTATTGTAACAACACTTGCCATGCGATCACGTAGCCAAACATTCGCAGAAGTCGGCGCTTGTATACGTGACTGCTTTAATGAAATGGGCTTCTAAAAATATCAATAATCAAGATTAAATAACTCCGGGCCTGTTGTTTTTGGAAAAGTCTGTTCAAAAAAAGAGTTTTCTTCTAATGCATTCAGCAATCCGGTATGAACTTTCCCATTTGAAGCAATTTTTGCGTTCTCATCAAAAAATTTACCGGAAAAATATTTCTGGATATAGGCATCCATTAAAGTATTGCCTGTTCCTGTATCTGTGCTGAAAACTTTCGAAACATCCAGATCACCGCTGAGAAAAGTAAAGTTTGCTATACCACCCATATTCAACATTATCCTATTCTCCCCTTTTTTGCTGAACACTAAATAATCTCCATACACCGCCAAAGGTGCACCCTCTCCCCCGGCTGCAATATGTTTTTGCCTGAAATCACTAACTGTAATTATCCCGGTGGCAACAGCCAGATGGTCGCCATCCCCTATCTGCAAAGTTGCATTCCCGAATTTTTCTTTTTTATGTAATGATTTTGGAGCATGATAAACCGTTTGACCATGACTGGCGATTAAATCAATATCATTTTTATTTACATCCCATTTTTTTAAACATTCATTTATCATAGCTGCATGTTGCAATGCAATCCAGGGATTGAGCAGGCATAATTTTTCAAAGCCAATTTCTTTTTTTGCAAAAATTGATTTTATCTCTTTTTTAAAATCATCAGTATATGAAAGAGTTTCAAAATGTTCAATAGTGATTTTTGTTTCAATGCCACTGCCTTCGATATTACAAAGGGCAATATCCAAACCATCCACAGAAGTGCCGCTCATTAAACCAATAATTTTTTTAACCGGCTTACTGGCAATTGTATAAAGTTTTTCAATATGAGGATGCATAGTGTGAAGGTAAAAATAAAAAGGGCCGTTTTTTAAACAGCCCTTTTAAAAAACTAAATCGCCGGGTCTGCAGGTGTATTTGTATTATTATTCCGTTCTGTTAAAGGGTAAGGATAAAATGTCCTGTTTCTTTCTTCATTGGCAGTGTTCGGCGCAGGGCGACCAAACCGCCGGCTATCTTCGAGCTCCTGTCCACTAAAAAACATTTCAATTCTTCTTTGCTTATAAATATCCTGCAACAAATCCGCAGTTGTTAAAGGTCCGCTGTAAGCTGGTTGTGCAGCTCCGAGGCCATAGATATCCGTTGTCTTGGTACGAACAGCATCCAGTGCGGTTTTACTTTGTGCAAATTGACTTTGACGTGCATAATTTTCTGCAATAATTAAATTCATTTCGCCTGGCAAATAGACAGGATAAAATGTTGTTGTTATCGCCGCAAAACCTTTCATTGGATAAATACCACCAACTTTACTAATATAAAACCCAATACGCGGGTCTGTTGCAGCCGGAACCGGAGCTAATCCATTTTTTAATCCTAATGTAGAATCAATTGCTCCGTAAACATTCTGTGTAAAATTTTGTTCTCCCAGCGGATTAGTAGTTGTGGCTGTAAATCTGAATTCAGATTTTACAATTAAACTTGCAGCTGTGGCAAAACTAATTGCTTTGTTACCACTTGTTGCATTATAAGTACCTGTTACCATACTGTGTATGTTATAGTAACGTGCTAATAAAGCTTTAATCGTGTTTTTTATATCAATACCAGCGGGCACTTTTGATAAAAACTTGGCACTCGGTGTCGTAGTTGCTAAATCTGCATCTACAGCTTCCAAAACAGTTATTGCTTTTACCAACGCATCTGCCCTCGGCGAAAAAGTTGCATTAAGGCTTTGCGTCAAAGGTATCTGTTCAAAAAATTGGGCCAGGGTACCAAGGCTTAAGGCATAAAAAATACTTGCATAAGCTTTCAATCCAACTTTATCAGCCGGATCAACTGCAACTGCAAGATTATTCAATACTGTTTCTGCTTCTACTTTTAATAATAAATTCTGAGTCCACAATTGAGTTGAAATGGAGTTATTGGGTTGTAAAGCACCTTTACCAGCCTGTGCTGCAGCTTCTGCTGCGTTACCTGCATTTAATGTATTTAACGCATAAACGCTGAATGCACCGCCGATTGGAGCATTATACAAGGTGCTTTGCCTGCCAATGGTAAATCTTCTCTGAAGCCCTGCACAAAGATTCATTAAAGCATCTGCACTGGTTGTAACACTCGGTACAGAACCACTGCTGGGATCAATATATTCTTTGTTACAGGAAGTGAACATACCACTACCACCAACTAACAAACAAAGAATAGTTGTTTTATAAAATATTTTTTTCATTATGCTAATTTTTTTGATTATTAAAAGGTTGCTCTAAATGTTAATTGCATGGTTTTGGGAATTGGAACATTTCCAAAATCAATTCCTCTTAAAACGGCGCTATTACCACCAGCATTTGTTTCAGGGTCGTACCCATCATACGTATCCCAGCTAATCAAGTTACGTCCTACAAGTGAAATAGAAGAAGACTTAATAAATTTTGCAAAGCCTGGTAATTGATATGATAAAGCAACTTCTCTTAGCTTAACAAAAGATCCACTTTCTACCCGCCATTCTTCTGTAGCATATATGCTCCATATATATCCTCTTGGTAATTCTCCTTTTGCTTCTTTTTCAGCATAGTCGCCAATGCCTACACCCTGTCTTGTCCTTCTGTCCGCATTAAAAACATCCTGGCCCAATGCGCCATCAATTAAAAAGCTAAACGATAATTTTTTATAGTCGAAACTATTACCCAAACTTAAAATCCAGTCCGGATTAGGATCTCCAATTACTCTTCTATCCAAATTTGTTCCTGTAGTAGTAGCTGCTATCGGCCGGCCGGCCGCGTCGCGACTTAAACCACCTTTAGTATCCCTTACAAAAAAGTTACCAAAGAAAGAACCAAGTGGATAACCCGCTAATATTACAGATGGAGAACCACCGGCATTATCCAATGTTATAGGTGCAATTTGTGTTGATGCAGTAACTAAATTTTCATTATGGCTTAATGAACCGAATAAGGCCCAGTTAAGATTTTTGGTTTGAACTGGGTTTGCTGTAATTCCCAACTCCCATCCTTTGTTGGTAAGGTTACCCACATTTTCAAATCGGGTGCTACCACCACTGCTCGGTGCTAATGTTCTTTGTACTAACAAAGAGTTATCAATTATTTTTTTATTATAAATAGTCAATGCCAATCCTAATTTGTTATTTAAAAAAGATAAATCAGTACCAAACTCAAATTCACTTGCTCTTTCGGGTGCAACAATTTCATTACCCAATGCAGTATTTAAATTATAGGTTGCCAGGCCATTGATAAAGCTCGATGTATAATTGGTAAACCTGCCATAAGTACTGATACCAGTAAGGTTTCCGGCCCGGCCCCAGCTTGCTCTTACTCGTGCGGAATTAAACCATTTCATATTTGCATCTTTCCAAAAATCCATGTCGCTTATATTCCAGCTTGTACTTAGTTTAGGATAAAAATAAGTGCGGGTATCAGTAGGGAAAGTAGTGCTTCCATCAATTCTTCCGGCAGCTGTTAAAAAGAAAACGTTATTGTATCCAAAAGTTTCCTGTGCAAATCCACCAAATACTTGCCTTCTGTCATCAGTATATCTTGATGGTAATACAACGGAGGCCCCGTTAATTGTTGAAATACCATTTAGCATATCTCTGCCCTCATTAAACAAGCCTGTAATTTTTTGATACTGATGATTAAAACCAACCACAGTCAGGGAGGTAAGCTTCTTAATTTTTGCGGAGTAGGAAATATTTATATCGTTATTCACAGCAAAAGTATTTACTAATACATTTGATGCATAGCCCAATCCTTCCTGTGCAGATATGTACGGGTAGCGTTTTATTGAATTGGCGCCTTCCTGCGCAATATTATCCATACCTAAGATATAATCGATAGTTAAGTTTTTCGCAGGTTTAATCTTTAGTTGCACATCACTAATAGTTCTGTTTACAGCCTGTATTAACTTCATATCATTTATTACACTTAACGGGTTAACCCTTGTTGGCTCTACACCTTTTAAATTACCTGCTGCATCCCGTTGCGTAATATCATAAAGGTTATTGGTGATATTAACTGAGTTTATCGGGCTCCAGAAAACGTTGCCATTTGGTTTTTCGTTACTAAAACTATTTGTATAAGCAACTCCACCAATTATGGTAAGGTATTTATTAATTGTTTGCTCCAATCTTGATTTAAAGTTGAACCTTCTGAAATCTGTTCCCACAATGATACCTTCGTTTTTATAATAACCACCAGAAAAATAATACTTTGTTTTGTCCCCGCCACCACTAACAGAAATATAATTATCTGTTCCTAATCCTTTCTGAAAAATATTATCCTGGTAATCATACCGTGTAACATCAACCAAATCTGTAGCCAGTGTTCTTAAAATCCCATCAGGTCTTGTATAACTAATAGTTGCACCTGTATATGGCGTTGGAGATGTACTTGCATTACTAATATTTCCTAATCGCAATCCCGCAGTACCAAATTGTTTACCATAAGTAGATATGTAAACTCTTTTTCTTAATGCGTTTGTAATAATGCTGGTACTAAAGTCAATTTTCATTTGACCAGCCTTTCCTTTTTTTGTTGTAATTAAAACCACACCGTTACTTGCCCTGCTACCATAAATTGCCGAAGCGGCTGCTCCCGGAATAACATCCAATTTTTCAATATCATTAGGGTTAATATCTGCCATACGGTTTGTCCCAATTTCGGCACGGCTGCCAGCTGCAACATTTAAGTTTGTTACATTGGTAGTAGAATTGTTTACCACAACTCCATCTATCACATATAAGGGTTCTGAGCTACCACTAATAGTGCTTGTACCTCTCATACGTACAGAAATACCACCTGAAGGGTCACCGCTGGTCTGTGTTATTTGTGCACCCGGAACTTTGCCTTGTAATGCAGCACCAATATTACCACTACCTGTATTCGTTAATTGTTTTGCATTTACCGAGTTTACTGTATTACCTAATTGCTTACGTGTTTGAGTTAAGG
>JANLSA010000413.1:0-1579 GCA_031362085.1 Bacteroidota bacterium
CCGGGTTTAAATTGGAACGTATGGAAAAAGACAAGCACACATTATCAGTTATGCTTGAAGAAAGTATCCAGGACCTTCAGAAAAAATCTACCGTAATAGAAGAGTCAAATAAAGCTCTCACTCAAACATTAAGTGAATTAAAATCTGCACAGGCATTATTAATACAATCAGAAAAAATGGCCAGTCTCGGAGAACTCACAGCCGGCATTGCACATGAAATTCAAAATCCGTTAAACTTCGTCAACAATTTTTCTGATGTAAGCACAGAACTGGTAGATGAAATGAATATAGAAATTGAAAAAGGAAATTTAGAAGATGCAAAACAAATAGCGCAGGACTTAAAACAAAACCTTGAAAAAATAAATCATCATGGCAAACGTGCCGGTGATATTGTAAAAGGAATGCTGCAGCACTCAAGAACCAGCAGCGGACAAAAAGAATTGACAGATATAAATGCATTAGCTGATGAATATTTAAGATTAGCCTATCATGGTTTGCGGGCAAAAGACAAAACATTTAATGCAGCTACAAAAACGGATTATGATGACAGTATTGGTTTGATAAAAGTTATTCCGCAGGATATTGGCAGAGTGATATTAAACTTAATTACAAATGCTTTCTATGTTGTGACTGAAAAAAGGAATCAGAATATTCTGAATTATGAGCCTATTGTTTCAGTAAGCACAAAAAAAGTTGGTGATAAAGTTTTGATTTCTGTAAAAGATAACGGCAACGGCATTCCACAAAAAGTATTGGATAAAATTTTTCAACCTTTCTTTACAACCAAACCAACTGGACAAGGAACCGGATTGGGTTTATCGTTGAGTTATGATATTGTGAAGGCGCATGGTGGTGAGTTGAAGGTGGAAACGAAGGAAGAAGAAGGAAGTGAGTTTATTATTTTGTTACCGGTTTAATGGGGTGGTTGCAGAGGCGTAGCCTCGATGTATTTTGTAGCAACGGATTTCAATCCGTTGTAAAGTAAAAAGAGGAGATATTGAGTAGAGTGCCATAGGCACGAAACATTTTTGATAAAAAGTAAACCAACCCCCAATGGCAAATACATATCACCAAATTTATTTGCAAATAGTTTTCGCCGTGAAATATAGAAATGCGTTAATCGATAAATCATGGAAAAGTCAGCTACTGGGTGTAATTGGAAATTTAATCAATGAAACAAATTGCAAAACCATTATCGTAAACGGAGTGGAAGACCATGTGCATTGTTTTGTTGGATTGAGACCTGTTGTTTCTGTTTCCGAATTAATGAAAACGGTCAAGGCCAAATCATCAAAATATATCAACGACCATTCCCTGACACCAGCCAGATTCGAATGGCAGGAAGGCTATGGTGTTTTTTCTTACAGTCAAAGAGATGTTGATACCGTTTATAAGTATATTCAACACCAGGAAGAGCATCATAAAACCCAAACATTCAAGGATGAGTATCTGGAGTTTTTGAAAGAATTCAGGGTTGAGTATGATGAACAGTATATTTTTCAGGAGATGGTTTAGAAATGTGCCGAGCCTACGGCTCTCTGTTCATGACTTTGTTGTTTACAACGGATTAAAATCCGTT
>JANLSA010000097.1:0-3009 GCA_031362085.1 Bacteroidota bacterium
AAAATGCCAGGATAGCCAGTCTTATCGACTACCAAAAATTTGGCTTCAATGAACAGCTTCGTTTAAAAAAACTGGATGACGAAAAAACAGCCTATGCAAATAGAATGAATATGCTTGGCTTACTTGCGGTGCTGGGTGGCATTCTGGTAATAGCATTAATTCTTTATCGTAACAATCGTCAAAAACAAAAAGCGAATAAAATTTTAGAATCAACGCTTGCCAATTTAAAATCCACCCAATCTCAACTTATCCAATCAGAAAAAATGGCAAGCCTTGGCGAACTCACTGCAGGCATTGCACATGAAATACAAAATCCATTAAACTTCGTTAATAATTTTTCTGAAGTAAATGAAGAGCTTCTTACTGAGATGAAAGATGAGTTGGACAAAGGAAATATTGACGATGCAAAGGCAATAGCTAATGATGCAATTGAGAATCAACAAAAAATTCTTCACCACGGCAAAAGAGCAGATGCAATAGTAAAAGGAATGTTACAGCACAGCCGTAGCAGCAATGGAGTAAAAGAAGCAACAGACATCAATGCTTTGTGTGATGAATATCTACGATTGTCTTATCATGGATTAAGAGCAAAGGACAAATCCTTCAATGCAACGATAAAAACAGATTTTGATGAAAGCATTGGTAATATCAATATCATTCCGCAGGATATTGGAAGAGTTGTTTTGAATTTAATCAATAATGCATTTTATGTAGTGGATGAAAAGAAAAAGCAAAACCCCGATGGATATGAACCGACAGTAATAGTAAAGACTGTTAAGAACCCCCTTTCGGGGGGCAGGGGGGCTGCTGTTGAAATAAGTGTAAAAGATAACGGCAATGGTATCCCTCAAAAATTTTTAGATAAAATATTCCAACCCTTCTTTACTACCAAACCAACCGGGCAGGGAACCGGATTAGGATTATCTTTAAGCTATGATATTGTAAAAGCACATGGCGGCGAAATTAATGTCGAAACAAAAGCCGGTGAAGGAACAGAATTTATTATAAGTTTACCGGTGAAATAAACAGGCGATGAAACGAATTATCAAACTGGTTGCTCTATGTTTGGCGTTAGCATTAAATGCTGCTTCGCAGCAGTTTTATATTGACAGCCTGGTATTGAAGGCAAACAAACCCCAAAGCGACACCATTAGATTAGTGTTGTTCAGAAATATAGCCCGTATATATGCTGAAATAAATCCTGACAGTGCTTATCACTATGCAGAAAAAACCTTACAAATTGCCCGTCAATTCCATTTTAAACTTGACGAAGCAAGTGCATTGCGGGAAATGGGTTATTCACTTTTGAACAGGGGTAATTATCCAAGATCACTGCAAACTGTATTATCAGCATTGGCTATACTTGAAAATCCCGAAAGTGAAAAAAGGGTGCTTGTAGGTAAATTTCCGTACGATGATGAACTTCTGCCCCGTACTGCAGATTCGCATGTGCAACGAATCGGCGAAATTGCTTTCACTCACCAGATACTGGGTGTTCTGTATGCCAATTCGAATGATTATGAGAAAGCATTGGTTCATCACCTGATTGCCCGTCAACATGCAGAACAGTCCGGCCATATTCCTTTGCAAAGCATAATCAATATGACCATCGGCAGGGTGTATTTGAATTTGAAAAAAACCGATTCGGCCCTGATCAGCGAAAAGCTGGCATACAAACAGATCATGCAGTCGGGATATAAAAGATACTTCGGAAGTGCTTTGTTAAATACCGGGAGGATCTATTTTGCCCTGGGGAATAAAGATTCTGCTATGCAGTACTACAGGATGGCACTAGAAGCAAGCCGGGAGAATTATTATTTCAGGGGAGTAGCTGCCAGCAACCTTGGACTGGCCGAGATGCATAAGCAAATGAACCGGTCTGATTCAAATCTTTTTTATACCCGCAGCGCATTGACGGCAGCTTATAACCTGGATGCACCGGACCTTTTTTTACGATCTTATAAAGCATTAGCTGATTATTATAAAAATGCAGGCAACAGCGACAGTGCGGTAAAATATCAATCGTTCATCATAAAAATAAATGACAGCCTATTCAATGTAAAAAATTCGCAGCAATTTCAGAATATAGATTTTGATGAACAGCAGCGGCAACAGCAAATAACAGCCACAGAAAAACAATATAAAAATAAACTGCAAAGAAATATTTTATTGGGAAGCCTTGGTACATTCTTTTTGGTAGCCCTGTTACTCTGGCGGAATATCCGGCATCGTAAAAGATCATCCACCATTTTGCAAAAACAAAAAGAGGAACTGGAAATAGCATTGGCTAATTTAAAAACGACACAGAAGCAATTGATTCAATCAGAAAAAATGGCATCACTGGGAGAATTGACTGCAGGCATTGCACATGAAATACAGAACCCATTGAACTTCGTTAATAATTTTTCTGAAGTGAATATTGAATTGATTGATGAAATGAATGAAAAATTTAAGCTTGGAAAAAACGAAGATGCTGTTAATCTTGCTGAAGATATAAAACAGAATAATGCGAAGATAAATTTTCATGGTAAACGTGCCGACTCCATTGTAAAAGGTATGTTGCAACACAGCCGTAGCAGTAGCGGACAAAAAGAACTGACAGATATAAATAACCTGGCAGATGAATGTATGCGGCTTAGTTTTCATGGTATGCGGGCAAAAGATAAATCCTTCAATGTAAAAACAGATACAATATTTGATAACAGCATTCCGCTTATAAATATTTCTTCGCAGGATATTGGCCGTGTTTTTTTAAACCTGTTTACAAATTCATTCTATTCAGTAACACAAAAAAGGCAAAAACTAGGAGAAGCATTTGAGCCTGAGATTTCCGTAAAAACTGAGAAAACAAGTAAAGGAATTACCATTTCAATCCGCGATAATGGCAATGGTATTCCACAAAAAGTATTGGATAAAGTTTTTCAACCTTTCTTTACCACCAAACCCACCGGCGAAGGAACCGGGTTGGGTCTGAGCATGAGTTATGATATTATTACAAAAGGTCATAAC
>JANLSA010000123.1:0-8059 GCA_031362085.1 Bacteroidota bacterium
CCCAATACCATCATCGCAATCTGCAAAGCATCTGTTCCATTTGCACATGGAATGGTATGTTTTACACCCATATATTCAGATAACGCCGAAGAAAATTCATGCACAACTTTTCCATTAATAAATGCTGTGCTATCCATTACATCAATAACAGCATTGTCAATTTCCGTTTTTATTTTTTGATACTGGGTTTTTGTATCTACCATTTGTATTGGGCGCATCTGTTGTTCTTGATATTTAAAGTGCCGCAAAAATAGTAAAATACAGGTAGTTTACCCGTTTGCTTTTACATTTGCCAATATTAAAATTGCCTGATTGTATATCATACTCTATAATATTTTTTTATTACTGTTCAGGGCAGCAGCTTCGGTGTATTCATTATTCAATGAAAAAGCAAGCAGATGGGTAAATGGAAGAAATAATATTTTTGAAAAACTAGGAGCTGCAATCTCGAAAGACGACAAAGTTGTATGGATGCACTGCGCTTCACTTGGAGAATTTGAACAAGGTCGTCCGGTCTTAGAAAAGCTAAAAACAGATTATCCGAATTACAAATTCCTGATTACTTTCTTTTCACCTTCAGGCTATGAAGTACAAAAAAATTACAAAGAAGCCGATTGGGTCTTTTATTTACCTATAGATGGTGCAGCCAATGCCCGCCGTTTTTTAGAAATTGTTCATCCCTCACTGGTTATTTTTGTAAAATATGAATTCTGGTATTATTATCTGAATAAAATTAAAAACCAGAAAATTCCGCTCGTACTAATCTCTGCAGTTTTCAGTAGAGAAATGTCGGCTTTTAAATGGATGAGACCTTTTCAATTAAAAATGCTTTCGAGATTCGAGCATATTTTTTTACAAAATGAAGGTTCGGCAATTCTGCTTGATCAAATGAACCTGGTAAAAAATTATTCTATAGCAGGCGACACCCGTTTTGACCGTGTACTGGAAATAGCTGAAAATTTTCAACCAATCGAGGCAATTGAAAAATTTTGTGCCGGTAAAAAAGTTTTTGTAGCAGGTAGTACCTGGATTGAAGATGAATCAGTCATTTGTAAAATTGCAGACACCTTAATAAATAATGATATTAAACTCATTATTGCACCACATGAAATAAATGAAACCCATTTAACCGGGATAAAAAAACTTTTTCCTGATTCAATTCTTTATTCAGAATTTCTTAAAGATTCATCATCAGCTGAAAGACAACGCTCCGCAACTATAACATGTCTTATAATCGATAACTACGGCATGCTCTCAAAACTTTATCATTATGCCTATTTCTGTTTTGTTGGGGGTGGCTTTACTTCTAATGGTGTACATAATGTTACGGAAGCTGCCGTATTTGGAAAGCCGGTAATCAGTGGCCCCTATATTTCTAAATACCTGGAAGCTGTTGAATTGGTAAATAAAAAAGGAGGCTTTGTTGTAAAAAATGCTGATGAATTAAAAAAATTAATTGAAGATTTTATCAGGAACGAAAATGATTGTTACACCCAATCATCAATAGCGTCTTACAATTATATAAAAGAAAATGCAGGGGCTGTAAATAAAATTATAAACTATATTCAGGTAAATCGCCTTTTAACTAAATTGTAAAAGTGTGCTGCTGTTTCACTGTCATCTTTCCAACCTAATTTAACTTTCAATTCTCGGGTAATCCAATATTCAGCTTCTGGGTAAATATTAAAATTATTAATTGTTTTTATACAGCGTTCATACATATTTTCATCACCCCGGAAAAGATCATTGATAAAAAGAAACCGGTCATTTATACCAACTGCTTTTCTCAAATCCCTCACCGGCGATTCTTTAAGCACTTCCACCAATTCAGTTTTACCCTGGCGTAGTTTATCATTCAACGATTCAGGCAGTTTTACTCCTGCATCATTAATTTCTTTTCTCGGGCTTTGGTGTGATAAAGTTGGGATTTCTAACATGGGATCAAAAACCATATCCAACTGCCCATTTTTCTGAAGTTTTGAAACAGATCCATTTTCCACCAGCAATTTTTCCATTTCTTCATACATCGGTGGTTTATCATCAAGTGTGGGTTTTTGAAGAACGGGTTTCTCCTGAACAATTTTTTCGGGTACAGGCTTCGGTATAAATTTCTCATGTTCTGTAGGAAGTGGTGATACTGTTACAGATCTCGGCATGAGTACTGCAACTTTCGCTGTTCCCAATATTTGTGCTGCTCCATTTAATTTTGCTTCCAATTCTGCATGAAGCAACTGTACCGTACCCAACAGTTGATCAGTGGTAGTTTGTTGTGCTATCTGTTCATTTAATTTATTTATAAGAGATTGAATTCGCTCCATTATACTACATTTGACCGCTGATGAAAATTTATTTTAAAATGTGATTTCTAAAGTTACAAACAGTTTGCCAATTAAAAGAAATTGCCAACCAACAATTATAATTCTTAACAATGTTTATCGAACCCAATTTAAGACCTGAACGCCGCGGATGGATAGAAGTGATATGTGGAAGCATGTTCAGCGGAAAAACCGAAGAGTTGATCCGTAGATTGAAACGTGTTAAAATTGCTAATCTTAAAGTTGAAATATTTAAACCCGCAATAGATGTCCGGTTTGATGAAGTAAAAATTGTATCGCATGACACCAATGCTATTCAATCTACTCCGATAGATAACTCACAAAAAATTTTATTACTCGCAAATGATGTAGAAGTAATTGGCATCGATGAAGCACAATTTTTTGACAGTGAAATTGCAAATGTTTGTGATGAACTCGCCTTTCGGGGTATTCGTGTTATTGTTGCCGGGCTTGATATGGATTATCTCGGCAACCCATTCGGGCAAATGCCTTATATAATGGCGAAAGCCGATTATGTTACTAAGCTTCATGCCATCTGTATGAAATGTGGAAATATTGCAAACTACAGTTATCGTAAAGTGCCAAATGAAGATCAGGTAATGATAGGCGCAAAAGATGTGTATGAACCCCGATGCCGTAAATGTTATCATGAGAAAGGTTGATGGAATTTGTCCGCCAGCCGGCGGACTCCTTTGGAGGAATTAGTAAAAAGAAAAACGTAACAGAAAGCCAAATTCCGAATTCCCAATTACTAATTCCCTAATCTCTCTCCCGCCCCTTCATCCTCGTTTTACCAATCATCTTCATTTTTAAATCACCTGATGTTTCTAAGTTTTGCGTTAACTCTGCATCTACTACCAATCCCGATTTTGTATTTACTGTCATAGTCCCGGATTGTGTTCCGCTTATTTGCATATTGCCAATAGTGACTGAAGAAGAGGAATCGCTTAGGGGAACTATTTTAGTTTTTGCATCTAATAAAACATTATCTCCGTTAAATGATTTTACACTGTAAATTGTAGTATATGTAGTAGTAGAACCAGAAGTCAGGTTATAACTTCTTTCCCAACTATCTCCGACTTTTATTTCCTTATCAGGATAAATATTAAACATTGGAGCAAAGGATTCTTTTATTTTATCAGCATTAAATTGATCTTTCAAAGAAGCTTTCACCATTGTTTTCTTTTCCTCGCTTAAATTCATTCCGCCAATCATACCGTTTACTAATTCATCAAAGCCTGTTACTTCTAGTATATTCCCTTTATCATCCACCTTTAAAATAAATTGTTTACCTATGATACCTGAGAAAGCATTTGATAACATCGCCATTGGATCTCCCTGAATAGATGAATCATTGAGTTGAACAGGCTTTTTTGAACCGTCTATATTTATCTCCTGCCCCATCACATTCATTTTCATTTTAAAATCTTTATACTCACCCACTATCGATTTTATTTTTCCATCATCATCAGTTACTTTCATTGCGTAAGCAGCAATAAAGACAATTTTATTTTTCTGTCCCATTACTTCCTGATCCATATCCAGTACGATTTCAAAATCATATGTTTTTCCTTTTTCGAGATTGAATTTTAATTCTTTTGAACCGCCAGCAGCATCTGAATTGCTACATGAATAAAAAGAAAAAACAGAACTAAGGAATAAAATTGCAAATGAAAGCGACAAGTATTTACGCATAATATAGAATTTGATTCCGAAAGTAAATGAAATAAAGAAGAAGCAAGATCATTATTAAATATTATTTTCGCTGCAAATTAAATCGTATTACCGGGGCAAAACAAATACTAACTCTTTTTAAAAAAGATTTGTTGCTTGAAATAAGGCAGCAATATAGTTTTTATGGCATCTTGCTGTATATCGGCTCTACTATTTTTGTTTTGTTTAATGCCGTAAATGAACCCGAAGCAAAAGTTTGGAATGGGTTATTCTGGGTTATTCAATTATTCATTTGCATCAATGCGGTAGCTAAAAGTTTTTTACAGGAGAGTAAAGGCCGCATGCTCTATTTTTATTCTATCGCAAGCCCGGTACATTTTGTTTTGGCAAAATTAGTTTTCAATTCTCTGCTCATGTTACTGATGAGTATGCTGAGTCTTTTTTTATTTACCTTATTTCTGGGAAATCCTTTGAATAAAATTTTACCCTTTATAGGTTTAGTGTTATTGGGTGGATGGAGTTTGAGTCTTGTATTTAGTTTTTTAGCAGCCATAGCAGCAAAAGCGCAACAAAATGCAGCTATCATGGCAGTCCTTGGTTTTCCTATTATCATTCCACAACTCATATTGTTGATGCAGCTTTCAAAAGCGGCTTTTGCGCCATTGCTCACAATTTCTTCCACCACAGTTTTATTGTTGGTGGCTATGGATGCAATGGTAATACTGCTGGCCGTTATCTTGTTCCCTTTTTTATGGAAAGACTGAGGGATATTGTAAATTGAAAATTTATAATTGCAGATTGAGCTAAGAGACTTTAGGTTTTGTAGTTAAAAATCAATTTCTTTCTTTATAAATATCTCAAACCGATGTTTCTGAATTCAAGTAATTAGTACCGTCTTCAAAAAAGATTGTTTGGTTCATTTTGCAATTTTAAATTTTCAATTTGCAATCTTCTTCCCTTATTTTTGCCCCACTTTATTCGTTGCTGCCCTTCATTGGGTTTTGCCTCCAATGACCGAACAAAAAAACTATATGTATAAATCGTGGTGGAAGATTACCGGTGTACTCTTACTGGTTTATACTGTAATAGCCGGACTATTGATAGACGTACCCAGACTCCCGGCACTTCAGGAAACAATCCGCAATCTTTATTTTCATGTTTGTATGTGGATGGCGATGATGATTGTTTTTACCATCTCAGTTGTTAATGCGATATATTATCTGCGTACATTCAAATTGAAATATGATATCGCTGCAAGACATTATGCTGCAGTTGGAATTGTACTAGGCTTGTTGGGTTATTCCACCGGAATAATCTGGATGAGTTATACCTGGGCAGATGCAAATAATCCTGCCTCAGCATCTTTTAATGCCATTGCACGGGAACCAAAACTAATAGGTGCAGCAATAGCACTACTTGTTTATTTTGCTTACATGATTTTACGGGATAGCATCCAGGATATGGACAAAAAAGCAAGAATCAGTTCTGTTTACAACATTTTTGCTTTTGCCATGTTATTTCCAAGCATTTGGATAATGCCAAGAATTTTACCAAGCTTGCATCCTGGACAGGAAGGTAATCCTGCATTAAACGTAAAAGATGATATTGATGGTTCGATGCGAATGGTTTTTTACCCGGCTGTTATAGGCTGGACATTATTAAGTGTATGGATTGCAACATTAAAAATCAGATTGAGTTTATGGAAAGAAAAAAAGTTGATGGCATGAAAAAATTAAACTATTTTTTACTGGCAATATTTGTTTTCTGTTTCCATATGATAGCAGGAGCCCAGGGAGATCCATCCAAAGTACAGATGGCAGATTCGATGAGGAGTAATGGAAAAATATATGTAGTGATTGCAGTAATCCTCACTATTTTAATCGGACTCGTATTATACATCGTGCGGCTTGATAAAAAAATAAGCAGATTGGAAAAAGAAAAATAAAATTGCTATTGTTGGTTTTATTTTTTTTAAAAATAAAAAAAACAAACTTTAGTTTTTAATAAAAACTTAGATTAAGATCTTTTATAATATTTGTTTTTTTAGGATAGCCTAATCTGCCTGAAGGCAGGCAGGTAGAATTCCAAAAAGTACAAGAGTCCCGACGATAAGTGTCGGGTCTGACGACTCTGACGAGTATCAGACTCCGTCAGAGATGCTGACAAAAACGTCCGCATGCGACACAACAGACTATGAACAGAGTTGATGCCGCCCGGTATAAAATAAAAAACTTCATCCCCCGTGAAGTTTAAATAAAATAAAATTATTCATTAACCCTCCGCCAAATGGCGGAGATGGGGGTAAAAACAAAAACTCATGTCAACAACTAATTACAGTTTTTTTGGCGCCGTTGAAAAAAGTTTCGACAAAGCTGCAAAATTTACAAAATGGGATGGTGGTACACTGGAACAGATTAAACAATGCAATTCTGTTTACCGGATGCACTTTCCAGTAAAGATTGGCGATAAAATAGAAGTGATAAAAGCATATCGTGTGCAACACAGTCATCACAAATCGCCATGCAAAGGTGGTATTCGTTTTTCAATGTCTGTTAACCTGGATGAAGTGATGGCATTAGCTGCATTGATGACATATAAATGTGCAATCGTAAATGTTCCGTTTGGTGGGGCAAAAGGCGGTATTACCATTGATCCAAAAAAATATTCTGTATATGATTTGGAAAAAATTACACGTCGTTATACTGCAGAATTAATTAAGAAAAATTTTATTGGGCCCGGTACAGATGTACCTGCCCCTGATTATGGAACAGGTGAAAGAGAAATGGCATGGATACTGGACACCTACACATCCATGCGACCCGGTGAGATAGATGCAGCAGGATGTGTAACTGGTAAACCCGTAACACAGGGCGGTGTTCGTGGCCGTCGTGAAGCAACGTGTCTGGGTGTGTATTATGGCATACGTGAGGTCTGTAATATGCCCGATGTAATGAAGAAACTTGGATTAAGTACGGGTGTGGAAGGTAAACGAGTAATTGTACAGGGATTGGGAAATGTGGGTTTTCATGCCGCAAAATTTTTCCGTGAGGGTGGTGCTAAAGTTATTTGCATTGCAGAACATGATGGAGCTGTATTCAATGAGAAAGGAATCAACGAAGAAGATTTATTTAATTATAAAAAGAAAAACGGTTCCGTAAAAGATTTTCCGGGTGCAAAAAATATAGCAAGTAGCAATGAAGCTCTGGAATTGGATTGTGATATTTTAATTCCTGCTGCATTGGAAAACGTGATAGATGGAGAAAATGCCCCAAGAATAAAAGCAAAAATTATTGGCGAAGGCGCAAACGGACCCTTGACACCAGAAGCGGATGAAGAGTTTATTAAAAAAGGGGTTTTAGTAGTGCCGGATATGTACCTGAATGCAGGTGGTGTAACCGTGAGTTATTTTGAATGGTTGAAAAACCTGAGCCATGTTCGTTATGGAAGAATGGAAAAACGTTTTACCGAAAATATGAATGCACATATTCTCGGGCAAATGGAAAGTATGACGGGTAAAAAAGTAGATGATCATGAAAGAGAGTTTATCATGCACGGTGCAGATGAAGTGGATCTTGTATATAGCGGACTTGAAGAAACAATGATTGCCGCCACTCACGAAATAATGAATTGCTGGAAAAGCAATCCTGAAATACCGGATATGCGTACAGCTGCTTATGTGGTTGCAATTAATAAAGTAGCTACAAGCTATGCTGAGTTAGGAATATTTCCATAAAAATAGTTTTACCGGCCTATTAACAAAAATCCCGTTAGTAATTAAGCTAACGGGATTTTTTATTTAAATGATTTCTTTTAGAACGGTTTTGGTGCTTTTTTCAAATCATACTTCTGCTCGTATCTGTCGTTTAATTGTTTTTGTTTATCATCCAGGTTTATTTTTCTGCCTTGTATAAATGCATCGGTTACGTTATTTGTACGCATATCCAGTATATCACCTGAGCTGATAATGAAATTAGCATCTTTACCAACTTCAATACTTCCTGTCTTATCTGCAACACCCATAATTTTTGCAGCGTTTAATGTTATAGCAG
>JANLSA010000202.1:0-4129 GCA_031362085.1 Bacteroidota bacterium
GAAAATTCTAGGTATAAGGATATCGAGTTTCTGACTAAGAGCGGGAAATTTATTTGTAGCAGAGAGCCTGAAAAAATGTCAAAGTCTAAACTTAATGTCATTAATCCAGATGATGTAGTGAATAGATACGGCGCCGATACCTTCCGCATGTATGAAATGTTTCTTGGCCCGGTAGAAATGAGTAAACCATGGGATACAAAAGGTATTGAAGGAGTGCATCGTTTCTTAAGAAAATTATGGCGGTTATTTGTGGACGACAGTACTCCCCTCTCCGACAGGAGAGGGGTTGGGGGTGAGGCTTTGATTGTAACCGATGAACAACCAACAGCAGAAGAGTTGAAAGTTTTGCATAATACAATTAAGAAAATAGAAAATGATACAGAACGGTTCAGTTTTAATACAGCAGTCAGCACATTTATGATTTGTGTAAATGATTTGACAGATTTAAAATGTCATAAGAAAGAAATACTTGAACCGTTATTAATTTTATTAGCACCTTACGCACCACATATAGCAGAAGAATTATATGCGGAGCTACGAAAAGCCTCCCCCACCGGGGGAGGTTTGGAGGGGGCTTCAATCTTAGATGCTATTTATCCAAAATTTGAAGAGAAGTATATAAAAGAAACTTCAAAAGCATATCCTGTTGCCATTAATGGTAAAACAAGAACAGAACTTACTCTTGCATTAGATATTACACAACAGCAAGTGGAAGAAATTGTTTTAAAAGATGAGGTGGTTTTGAAATGGCTGGAGGGGAAACAACCCAAGAAGATTATTTATGTAAAAAATAAGATGATTAATGTGGTGGTTTAAGATTTTAAGATAATCAGCAGGCCGGTGAACAATTCACCGGCTTTTTTGTTTCAAGTCATTAAAAAATATATGGTAAAATTCTTTTTCTTTTTTGCAGTTGCACTACAGGTTCTGGTTCAGTCTGTTTCAGTAAAAGACTTTAAGCCTGCTTTTGGAAAATGGACAGGTACGCTGACTTACCTGGATTATACAAGTGGCAAACCATATAGCATGCCGGCAAATATTACAATCACAAAGGATGAAAAAAATGCACAGCAACTCATTCTGTTCATTGAATATCCCAACGAACCAAAAGCTAATGGCAATGACACACTAGTCATAAGTAAGGATGGAGCTCTGCTGGATGGAGCCTCGGTTATTTCAAAAGAAAAAAGCAGCGGAATACTTCAAATAGTAACAGAAAAAAACGGATTGGATGGCAATGAAAGAAAAAAAGCAGTAATAAGACATACTTATAAAATCAATAGAAAAACTTTCAGTAATAGAAAGGAAGTGAAATTTGAGGATGAAGAGAAATGGATACTGCGTAACGAGTATAAAATGAACCGATGAATTTAAATTTATAAACGGTGAATAAGGCAATTGGTTTTGGTCGTACATTCAATTCCCCAAACCAATTTTATATGAAGAATTTTTTTACCGCATCACTGCTCTTTATCTCAGCACAGCTATTTTCTCAAAACAATTCAGCTTATTTTCTTTCCAATCCCACATTGACTCCGGATGGACAAACCGTCATCTTCTCATTTGAAGGTGATTTGTGGAAAGCAAATGTCAGTGATGGACAGGCTACACGACTTACAGCTATGCAGGGTTACGAAACCTCACCTCGGGTTTCGCCGGATGGTAAGTGGATTGCATTTACAGGCAGGCAATATGGCAATGGGGATATATATATTATGTCAGTAAATGGCGGCGATGTAAAACAAATAACTTATCATAGCAGCAATGATGAAGTAACTAGCTGGAGCTGGGATTCAAAGTCAGTTTATTTCAACAGCAACCGTATGGGGCAGATCGCCGGCTATAAAGTAAGTGCCGATGGCGGCACACCGCAACGGGTATTCGGCAATTATTTTTTCCAGTATGATCATAATTTGGTTGAACATCCAACCAGCGGCGAGCTTTTTTTTAATGATACATGGGAAAGCAGCAACCAGGCACAACGTAAAAGATATAAAGGTGCCTTCAACCCCGATATTCAATCTTATAATTTTAAAACTAAGCAGCATAAGAAATATACCACATGGGAAGGAAAAGATTTTGGCGCAACCATTGATAAGAACGGGAAAATTTATTTTATTTCTGATGAAGCAAATGGCGAATACAATCTTTATACGTTGGAAAATGAAAAGAAAAAAAGATTGACCCATTTTTCTACTTCCATAAAAACACCAATAGTAAATGCCGGCGGCGGCAAAATTGTTTTTGAAAAGGATTACCAGCTTTGGATGTATGATGTAAAAACAGGCGATGAAAAAAAAATCAACATTTCTATTACCCGCAATAATATTTTACCCAAAGAAAAAGATTTTGAAGTGAAGGGAAATATTACTGCATATGATGTTTCTCCGGATGGAAAAAAGCTGGCTTTTATTTCAAGAGGAGAATTATTTGTAAGTGATGCGGAAGGGAAATTCATTCAGCTAATCAACCGCGGCTCGGCCCAAAGAGTGAAGGAAGTAAAATGGATGAGTGATAATAAAACAATTTTATTTAACCAAACGCTGGATGGTTTTATTAACTGGTACACGATAAGAGCTGACAGCAGTGGCGTGCCAAAACAATTGACCAGTGATAAAAGAAATAACCGCAGCTTAGTATTGAATAAAAAAAGAACACAGGCTGTTTATCTCAGTGGTCGGGATGAAGTACGGCTGATAGATTTGAAAACAGGGCAAAGTAAAATGATTGTGAAAGATGAGATATGGGCTTTTCAGAACAGTGATCCCGGCTTTTCTCCCAATGATGAATATGTTTTGTTTACAGCAAAAAGAAATTTTGAGGAAGATATTTTCGTTTACAACATAAAAGAAAATAAAACAACCAACCTTACTAATACGGGTGTTACAGAAACCGGTCCGCTATGGTCGGGTGATGGTAAGTATATTTATTTTTCTGCAGACAGGCTGAAACCGGATTATCCTTTCGGCGGTGACAATGTAAAAGTATATCGTCTTGCTTTGGAAAAAACAGATGAGCCTTACCGGATGGATAAATATAATGAGTTGTTTAAAGAGGAGAAAAAAGACTCAACGAAGAAAACTGCCAATGCTGATTCAACAAAACCAATTTCAATAAATGCGGACCTGCTCATGGAAAGAATAGAGCAAATCAGTCCGTCATTTGGTCAACAATCTTTGCTGGCACTTTACCAGAAAGGAGAGAAGACGACGGTTCTGTACGTAAGTGATCATGGCGAAGGAAAAGCAGCATTATGGAAAACGGTGATTGAACCATTTGAACAAAATAAAACGGAAAAAATAGCCGGCACTGATAACAGTTTTGGTTTTGATATTCGGGAAGTGAGTGATAAATTTTATGTATTGCTCAATGGTACCATTAACAAACTAAATCTTGATGGAAACAAAGTTGACCCGATCAGTATCAGTTATACTTTTCGCCACAAGCTTTCTGAGGAATTCGATCAAATGTTTTATGAAGCATGGGCGCAGATGGAAGAAGGGTATTATGATGCTCAATTTCATGGATTGGATTGGAAGAAAACGAGAGATTATTACAAACAGTTTTTACCTTATCTGAATAACCGTGCTGATCTGAGAACACTGTTGAATGATATGCTGGGCGAATTGAACTCATCACACCAGGGCTTTGGCACTTTTGGTACTGATGAAACGATTGCTTTACAAAATGCTACCATGGAAACAGGGCTCATTTTTGAAAATGAGCAACCCTATAAAGTAAAATATATTGCAAGGCGTTCTGTGGCCGACAGAAAATCAATTGATATTAAACCCGGGGATGTGTTGGTAAAAGTGAATGATGAAGACGTGGATCAGAATAAGGATAGAAATTATTATTTCACATTACCGTCGAGAGACAGGGAACTGAGATTGACTTTTAACCGTAACGGGCAAATGGTGAATGTAAAACTCCATCCGCAAGCAACATTGTTTACAAACCTGTATGATGAATGGGTTGATAACAACCAAAAAAGAGTGGATGAAAAAGGGAATGGTCGAATTGCTTATGGTTATATGAAGAATATGGGTCAGTTTGAACTTGACCAGTTTATTATTGATATGACAATGGAACTGAATAAAAAAGATGCCTTGATTTTTGACCTGCGTTA
>JANLSA010000211.1:0-4239 GCA_031362085.1 Bacteroidota bacterium
TATGGCAAAAAGAGTTTTATAAATGGCTGGATGAAACAATGCCGACAACCGGAAAAAAGAAAGGATTCTGATATTTTCAAATAAAGAAACGCTTACGTTAACCACATCTTAAGGATGCAAAATTTTTGAATTTTCACTTTCAATGAAAATTTAAATAGAAGAAGTATAAATCAATTACGACTGGATTAACTCATGAATAAAACAATGAAGGCAGTTCTGCTGCATGGCGCAAAAGATTTACGTCTTGAAAATTTCCGAATACCGGATCTTCTGCCGGGAATGGTTTTACTCCGGATTAAAAGAGTTGGTATTTGCGGATCAGACCTTCATTATTTTGAAGACGGTTATTGCGGATCCTTTACACCAACACAACCATTCATTCTTGGTCATGAATTAACTGCCGATGTAATTGCAGTCAATGGCAACTCATCAACTTTACCTGCAATCGGGTCAAGGGTAACAGTAAACCCTGTCAGGGCCTGCGGGTTTTGTGATTATTGTAATAGCGAAAGAATGAATCTTTGTCGTAGTACAATTATGTTGGGTAGTGGAAGTACCAATCCACCAACTGATGGAGCAATGGCTGAATATGTTTGTGTAAGAGCAGATCAATGTCATTTATTACCGGATAGTATGGATGATGGATTTGGAGCTATGATAGAGCCATTGGCTGTAGCATTGCATGCGGTAAAAAGATCAGGAACAGTATCTGATAAACGGGTATTGGTTACCGGTGGTGGCACCATTGGGTTATTAACTGCAATCACAGCAAAATCTTTTGGAGCAATGACCGTTGCCGTAAGCGATATTGTACAGGAAAGAAGAAAATCTGCCCTTGCATGTGGCGTAGATATCGTTTTGGATCCAACAGAAAAAAATCTGAAAGAAAAAGTAAAAGAAATGTCTGGCGATGGCTTTGATATTATTTATGAAGCTTCCGGTGCAAGCTCTGCGTTACGACAGGCTTTTGATTTGGTAAAACCCGGGGGAACAATAGTACAAATTGGTACATCGGGCACAGAAGATATTTCACTTCCTGCCAACCAGGTTATGGTTAAAGAAATTCAATTCATAGGATCTTTCCGATATGGAAATGTTTTTGAAGAAGCCATACAGTTAGTAGATTCGGGAAGAATTAATCTGCATCCATTTATAACTGGTGTATTGCCAATGATTGATTTTACCAAAGCCATGGACCTTGCTGCAGATAAAGTACATGCATTAAAAGTACAGATGCTGATCTAAACCTTTGATGTCATTATAAATATCATCCTGATATAAAATAGTTTTTATTAATACAAAATTTTATTTACCACCAAATGCCTGACAACAGCACAATTTTAATTTCACCACAACAGATGCAGGAACGTTTTACAACAATTTTACTTGATCTTGGATTTACAAACGAAAGAGCTAGTGCCTGTTCAAAAATTTTTACTGAAAACAGCATAGATGGAATTTATACTCATGGAGTAAACCGTTTCCCTGTTTTTGTGCAATATGTAAAAGCCGGGCATGTAAAACCGGATGCGATACCAACTCTTACTCACAAGTTTGGTGGTATGGAACAGTGGGATGGTCACCAGGGACCGGGAACATTGAATGCAATCCATGCTACTGATTCAGCTATGAAATTGGCAAGTGAATACGGAATTGGTTGTGTAGCCCTGGCTAATAGCAATCACTGGATACGTGGCGGTACGTATGGCTGGCATGCAGCAAAAGCCGGTTTTGTTTTTATTGGTATTACCAATACTATTGGTGCCATGCCGGCATGGGGAGCTATTGATATACGTCTGGGAAATAATCCATTTGTAATGGCATTGCCTTATAAAGATGAAGCAATCGTACTTGACATGGCCATGTCACAATATTCCTACGGTGCTATGGAATTATTGGTATATAAAAATGAAAAATTGCCGATGCATGGCGGTTTTAATGAAGCAGGTGAATTAACAAATGACCCGGCAGAAATAATTGCATCCAGAAGAGCATTACCCATTGGTTACTGGAAAGGTGCCGGCATGTCACTCCTGTTGGATATACTTACTACTATATTATCCGGAGGATTAGCCGGGCATGAAATAACAAAGTCAAAAACAGAAACAAATATCTCGCAATTATTTATAGCGATTGATATTTCCAAATTGAGCAACCATTCGCTTATTGCAAAAACAGTGGATGGAATAATTGAAGATTATCATCAATCAGAAAAAGAAAGTGAATCTAAAAAAATAACATACCCGGGTGAACGGGTTTTACAAAACCGGAGAAAAAATCTTACTAATGGCATACCCGTATTGCAGAAAGTATGGGATAAGATAATGGAACTTTAATTATCCTTCATCCCGTTTTGAAAAAAATATTACAATATAAATTATTCTTATTATTTATTATTTTAACTACCAACAATCGCTTCCATCAATCGCATTACCTCCGCTCCTTCACTACCTGGGCATGGATTTCCGCCTTCACTTAAAAAATATTTAACAACTGCTTCAATCATCGGTTGCTGCACATGTTTCAATTCATCGAAATTATGAGCGGTAATGTTACCATTTATTTCAACCAGAAAAGTTTGAGTACTGAAAATAGTAAAACTTATTTTTCCTTTTGTGCCAATAATTTCGCAGTAATCTTTTTCAAAAGGTGAATTAAAACACCATATCCCACTAAAGGCAATCCCGTTTTCAAATAAGATATTTCCGGCTACCATATCATCTGCGTGATATGCCCCGCCCTGATTCACTGCGATGCCGTTTACTTTTTTACTGGCACCAAAAAAATAATACATCAGGTCGATTTGGTGGGTAGCAAGATCATGAAAAAGCCCCCCACCTGCAATTGCTGGATTTATTCGCCATGCAATCATTGGGTTTCTCATTTCTTCATACGTCAAAGGTGGTTTTAGCAATTCAATTTTTGCAAATAAAATTTCACCAATTACTTTTTCTTTGATGAATTGTTTTATTTTTTTAAACCGTGGCTGCTCCCGGCGATAATGGGCCACAACTAATTTTATATTTTTTGCCTCAGCCATATCAACCATTTTGCAGGCATCAGCATAATTATTTGCCATCGGCTTTTCAACATACACGGGTTTACCTGCCTTCAAAGCTTCTATAGTATAGACTGAATGTGATGATGGTGGCGTGGCAATATAAATCGCATTTATATCCGGGTCATTGATAAGTTGCTTTGCATCGCTGTACCATTTCGGGACGTTATGCCGGCGGGCATAATCTTCAGCCTTTGCTGCATCACGGCGCATAACGGCTACTAATGCTGAATTATTTATTTTATTAAAAGCAGGTCCGCTTTTTAATTCAGTCACATCGCCGCAACCGATTATTCCCCAATTTATTTTATTCATGCTTTACGTATTGAAGTATCATTTCAGAGTTAAAATAATTTCTAAGCTACCTGATCTATTACTGAAAAAACGTGTCATCGTGTTCATTATCTTTAGCTCAGGATTATTCAATGGCAATTATAAAATTATTGGAATCAATTTATATAACAAATCTGACATAAAAGAATTTTATCAGTAATTTCGTTCTTGTATTTTATATTTGAAATTTGTTCGTGCCGAATAAAGCCACCCATAATTACATGCTTAAAAAAATTGTCATCTTTCTTTCTTTCATTTGTTTTTCAGAAAAAGTCTTTTCTCAAAAACAAAAAGCGGATAGCATACTTCATTTACTTGCTTTTGAAAAAATAGATAGTAACCGGGTAAAGCTATTGACAGAATTAGCTGACTATGTTTATTTGTCGAATCCAGATACCGCATTAAATATTGGGGTAGATGCATTAAGGCTTTCAAAGAATATTAAATTTGATGAGGGTGAATATTCATCTTTAAAACTGTTAGCAAAATCTTTCTCTAAAATCGGAAATTTCCCCCGAGCCTTAGAAATCAATCTCCAATTACTCAAGCTTGTTGAAAGGAAAAATAATTCAAGAAAAATAGCTATTACACTCATGAGTATTGGAACCGTATATGCATACCAAAATGACCATCGCCAGGCACTGGATTATTATTTTAAATCGGATTCTATAATCCAGAAAAATAATATCAACGATTTGAAGTATTATAGTTATGTGAATATTGGTGATGCTTTCGATAGACTAAATATACTGGATTCAGCTTTCCTGTTTTACAGCAATTCAAAAAGAGAGGCAGATCTATTTAAAGACAAAAACCTGATTGGAGCTTCGTTAGGAGGGCTTGGAAAT